>JAOTYN010000281.1 GCA_029861825.1 Cyclobacteriaceae bacterium | reverse complement strand
AGGTGGCTGGCTGTTGCATAGATGGGACCGGTTTGCCATTCCGGATGATACCGACGACAGCTGCCTGGTGCATCTTACTAATAATTTCAGCGAGCAGCAATCACTTTGGCTTAAGAAGAAAATTGAGGGGCACTACCCAAGGGACCGCGAGCCTTCGTCTCTAACCCCTCCGGAATACCGTCATCTCAGGGCTTACCCCACATTCTTTGGCAAACAACTCGCTCCTGAAATGGATGCCTGCGTAATCAGCAATGTTTTGGCCTTTATGAGAAGTCGCGATTATCCCTGGAGTCAATATGATAAAGATTCCTTGGAGTTCCTGCAATTAGTACTCAACCGCAAGGACTACCTGTTGAGGCCTTTCGAAATTTCACCTAACTATAACCATCCTCTGGTGATACTCTATCATTTGACGCGTCTGGTATCGAGATTCCCACACCCGCAACATCGTCAACTAGCTGAAAACCTTAAGATGCACTTGCATCAATATGACCACCAGCACGCTAATTTTATGGAGTTACTACTATTGAACACTTGTTTGCTACGGATGGAGCTTGAACCTCATGAACTGCTATTGCCAGAAGATTGGCCCGGGCAATTCAACCGTTTTTATTTCTTTCAGGCAGGGATGCTGACAGCTTTTCAGAAGGTCCATTGGAGAAAATGCACAGTTCACCCCTTTTTTCATCTTAAGTACCGCTGCGAGGCCTTTTACTGGACACTGCTGTTGGAGTATCAGGTGCTAAGTCAGAGGCGCTATTCTAAACCTTGAAGGGCCTCATTCAAATCGTTCTCGGTGCTTTTCAGGTGTTGCTTACAGTATTTTAGCAAATCCAAAGCTTCTTTGACCATTTCCGACAGATTGTCGACATCCGGATCGTCGCCTTCAATTTTTGAAACCAGGGTTTCAATCCTTTGGATGGCCTTTTTATAATTTAATTTCTGATCACTCATTTCTATTTACTTGTAATACCTTACTTTTTATAAGTGCTGTTTGGGTGCGGGTTTCGATTTCCTCACCGGGCACCACCTCCTCTCCGGGCTTTAACACCTTTCCCTCCCGATAAGTTATGGTAAATCCGCGTTTAAGAATATGCCGGGGATCGGCCAGCTTGATCTTGTCTTCCAGAGCCGCCAGCAATTGGTGCTCTTGCTTCAACAACCTTAATGGTTGGCTTTTTAAAACTCCTTCGATACTGTTTAATTCATGGTTAGCATGTTGAATGACACCACGGATAGCCGCCACCAATTTTTGTTGCAGCAGGTCCTGCCGATGGTCCATCTTTTGAATAAGCGCTAAGGACTTATGTTCCAGATTACCCTTCAATTTGGTTAATGCATGATCTTGAGTTTGCAATTGCAGCAATGCTGCCCGCCTAAGCCGCTGACTTAACTCGTTCAATTCATGTTCAACCGCATTCATTCCCGAAAGCAGGAACTCCGCTACCGCAGTGGGGGTCTTTAGTCGGGTATGCGCGACCAGGTCCAATACCGTTTGGTCCCGCTCATGACCGATGCCTGTAACCACTGGCAATGGGCTACGGGCCACCATCGCGGTTAATTCATAGTGGTCAAAGCAATCCAAGTCCACCTGAGACCCGCCGCCTCTAATTATCACTAAAAGATCAAATTCATCAGCCTGCTGATAGATCTTTTCCAAAGAAGAATTAATGGAACTGACCGCTTCGGTGCCCTGCATAACGGACTTAAACAACTTTACCTGGAAGTGATAACCCCATTGATTCTGCACTAATTGATGCATAAAGTCGCCATACCCTGCTGCGGTTTCCGCACTGATTACTGCTATTCTTTGCGGCACCAGAGGCAAGGCCAACTGTTTGTTTCGTCCCAAGAGGTCTTCGCGGGTGAGCCGCTCCACAACCAGCTGGCGTTGACGAGCTCTTTCACCCAGGGTAAAATTAGGATCCAGGTCGCGAATATGTAGGCTCATCCCAAACACTTCGTGAAATTCCACCTTCACTTTGGCTAAGATCTTCATACCGGGCTGCAGTTTCTTACCCGTAACGTTGTGGAAAAAGTTGCTGAGATTTCGATAATCATAAGCCCAAATATTGGCTCGTATTTTTGCTGTTAAGTGCTCACCGTCCTTTTCCACCAACTCCAGGTAGCAGTGGCCTTTTGGAGCAACTCGCAACTCGCTGATTTCAGCAACCGCCCAATAAAATGGCTGAAGTTGCTGCTCCAGGGTGCTTTGAATTAGAGTATTAAGTTGAAAGAGAGTTATGTAACTCATAGGCGCATCTTACGGGCAGCAATGCCCTACTCAAAGATGCTCTTTTTGGAGCCAATAGCAAAGCTATAGTAAAGGTCTAAACTAAAAAAACTATTGTTTTCGTAATCATATTTTTCTCCGGGAAGGGACTGTGGAATATTATAATTATAGTCAAAAACCAAAAGGAATTTACCTTTCGATAAAGACAGGGGTACGCTCAACTGATAGTTCATCACCCCAAACGCATTGGACTCCTCAATTACGAAGGGAAAGCGGGTATCGGCCAGGGTATTCGGGCTATAACTGATGCTGATAATATCCTGGTTGCCCAATAAAACGGAAGCAGAGGGTCTTAAGGAAACCCGGTCCAAAAACCAAAATCCACTCTTTTTAAAATCCCCGGTGAGTGCAAATTGCAGACGATGCGCACTCTCTTCATTAAAAAGGAAAGCGTAATCGGTACTAAACTCTATATGGTTAAAATCCGCATCAAGTCCTCCTGAAATAGTATTGGTGAGCAAAGGGGGAAGTAATAATTCTATGATTCTGGGCGGCAGATCCAACTGCGGATTCGGTTCCGTAAAAAAGCTGTGGTCATAGGAAACTGTGTAAGTAAAAACCTTGCTTAAGACTCCCAAATACCCCACTGAAACCACGGTGAGGTCGTAATTGGGATCCAGCTGACTGTTCCAGTAGCCGGTCACGTCTGCATAGATACCGGACTTATGGAAATAGGAAATGCCGGGATTGAATCCATACTGCTTAACCTCCAAAGTGCGGCCGGCATTGGATACTTCGGAGGTATAGCCAATATGTAAAGAAAACTGAGAAGTTCTGCTGGCCTCAAGTAAAAGCAAACTATCGATTAATTGAAACAGGGATAAAGTATCCAAGTCATCAATAGGTTCTTCGTCCAGCAATAAATGGGTGTCTTGAGAACAAAGGGGTATACTCAACAATAAGCAGAAGGCCAAGGCACAAGCCTTGGCGCATACTGATCTTAAATAGTGCATAGATGGGAGTCAGTTCAGCTAATCTCTATATTTGTCTCTTAGTCGGTCCCTTATCTGATCACTGTTTTGCAATCGTCTTTGTCTTAGCTGTTGTTGCCTGGCCTGCTGAATACGTCTTCTGAGCATATCTCTAAAGTCGCGTTCGGCTCTTTTAAGAGAAGCTACCTGTTGATTGCTGATCACACCCAGCATTCTTTGGGAATATTCCTTCTCCAGATCCAGTCTGCGTTGCTTTAGTTGTAGATCTAATTCCACTAGCCTCTTGCTTTGCTCCTCCGTCATTTCGTTAATATCAATAGACGTACGATATGATCTTAAATCGACCGATGCCTCTTGATTTTTGGTGCGGAACTCATTGTACAAGGGCCAAAATTTCTCAGCTTGATCAGGTGTAAGGCCCAATCGTTCGGTTATAAAGCCGATCCTCGCACTTTCAATCTTTTCTTTGGCTTTGGGGTTTTGAGCGTAAACGCCCGTACCCAAAAAAGCCAAAACCCATATGATCAATATATTTTTCATTTTCTTAATATTTCTCTAGCATTTACATTAAAGATTCATCATCGTCCAAATCTCCATACAATTCCATCAATGAATCATCATCCAATTCCAGACCTTCCATCAGCACATCTCCTTCAGTATTTTGAAACTCCAAGGACAATTCGCTAAAATCCACTTCCTCTAAAATTTCTTCAGTAGTCAGATCTACTGAACCCAGATAGTCAATGATATCTTCCGTGCTGACCTGGGCCAGCAATTCATCCACATTGTTCACCTGGTTGGCCTCAAAAATGCCCGTATAGAACAAGATAAGCACCACCGCAGCGGCAGCGGGTATTAGGCGTAAAGCTCCTATCCAGTAGGTTTTAGCCTTTTCAGAGCCTTTATTAGCGGTTTTTGCTTGAATGATCCCCGGTAACTTATCGAAATACCCTTCCGGGGGCTCTGTAAAGACCCTATCCTTATTTATGTCCTCTAAACGGTACTTTTTCATTGCATTATGACAATTTTCAAACCTTTGACAATAATTTAATGCTTTGGTTTAATCGCTATTTAAAAACTTCTCAATTTTTTTTACGGCATGGTGATAGCTCGCTTTTAAGCTACCTACACTGGTGCCGGTTATTTCAGACATATCCTCATACTTCATTTCTTCGAAATATTTCATATTGAATACCAGGCGCTGTTTATCCGGCAATGTAAGAAGTGCTTTTTGCAATTTGATCTCCACCTGATCTCCATCCATAGACACGCTGTGATCCAGCTTGCTAACCAATACGTCTTCGTAATCACTAATAGAAAAAAAAGAAGCCCTTTTCCTCTTCTTAAGAAAGTTTAAGCACTCGTTAGTAGCAATACGATATATCCAGGTGTATAATTTGGAATCTTGTCGGAAACTGTCCAGGTTCTTCCACACTTTAATAAATACCTCTTGTACCACATCATCGGCATCATCGTGATCCAATACCATCTTACGAATATGCCAATATATCCGCTCCTGATACTTTCTCACCAATTGGTTAAAAGCAAAATTACGGGTTTCTTCCCCGTTCAGCTTTTCAATTAACTCGTGGTCTTCCAAGTATTCGTTCGTTGCTTCTACCTGTTTTGACAATACAACCATGTTTTGGTTTAAAGACTTCCCGTTTCAAAGCACAACTTATTAGCTTAACGAATAAAGTAAAACCTCAATTACAGTTAACTCGCAGATATGTAATAAATGAAGAAAAACTACCTAAAATTACCGTCTAGCATTTTGATTACCAATTCATTAACTCTCTCAGGTCTTAGCGCAGCGGATCAACCCTTGTAGGCATTTATTTTATCTACCAGCAGTTCTACCTGCTCTTTGGAATGCGTGGGAAAATTGGCTATTCTCAGTTGTTGGTCTTTAAAATCACCATAGCCTTTGCCTAAAATCAGGCCATGATGCTCCAGATATTCCAGTAATCCGGTTACATAACTTCCACCCTGCCCCACGATCACCGTTTGCGAACGCCACTCGGGAACTTTCACAAATGGTTGGATCACCTGATGATTTTCCAACATTTGATAGAGGACAGCCGCTTTGTAACTCCCTTCCATACGAATGCGGTCTATACCCTTCAGCAGCATATCGTGCAATACTCGGTTCAGCAAATAAATGGATAGTACGTTGGGAGTAGCGGGTGTTTGATATTTCTGGTATTTCTCCCACAAGGAGGTAATTCCATGATAAGCGGTATGGGTTGTGGATCGTACACTCAAGGCTTTATCAATGCAGCGCTTGTTTAGCAGCCACACCCCCAATCCAGCAGGTAGACCCAGGCACTTTTGCACGGAAAAATACGCTGAATCAATGGTTTCGAAAGGCAGGTCGACTTGTGGGAAGGAAGACACCACATCTACCGCCATTAGGGTATCGGGGAATCTATTTCTCACATCGGTCAGATGTTCCAATGGCTGATGGGTCCCGGTACTGGTTTCATTGTGAGTAACTGCCAATAGTTCCGGTTCAGCAGCGTACTCTAAATGACTTGGCGTTACTACCGATCCGGGCTCGGCAGATATGGAAATGGGGTTCAGACCCAGCTGTTGGGCAATCTCATAAAAACGTTTGGAAAAGGCCCCATTGACCAAGTGCAGACTATA
>JAOTYN010000280.1 GCA_029861825.1 Cyclobacteriaceae bacterium | reverse complement strand
AAGCCTTTGTCAGGGTGCCAGTTAGCCGTTGGTTCTTCTTTATTCAAAAGCTCCCCAAGACCCCCGGATTCATGGAATTTCTCCTTCCATTTCCGCATATAAGGAGTGAAAACCGTATAGGGCTTGCCGTCGGGTTTTACTACTTCTGACTTTTCAAATATTACCTGATCTTTGAAACTCCTGAACTTCGTGCCCTGGCGTTCCAGCAGCGAGGCAACTGTGGCATCTCTGGCCTTAGCATAGGGCTCGTAATCGTGATTGCAGAACACCGTATCTATGAGATACTTATTACTAAGTTGCTTGAAAATCTTCAAGGGGGTACCATGGTAGACTTGTAATTCCCCACCTATGAGCTGAAGTTCCTTCTGTAGTCGTTGCAGTTGCAGGTGCATAAATGTTACCCGGGCATCATCCTTGCGGAGTAGTTTATCCAGGATTTCCCTGTCAAAAATGAATATGGGCACTACGGAGACCTCGCTGGCCAACGCTTGATTCAGGCCCGTGTTGTCTTGCCATCTTAAATCCCTTCTAAACCAAAATATATTTACTGTTGATTTACTCAATTGTGTGGTTAAAATTATGCTATCAGTACTGACCCAAAGTTTTGTGTATCTTTATGTTTAACAAAATAATACAATAATTAAACAAAACTAAAGGCACATAGTTTTGATTTTTCATTATTTTTAGGCCAAAAAATAGACGGTTAATGTCAAACGAGATTTTAGATGCCTTTATAGTGGGGGCTGGTCCTATTGGCCTGGCCTGTGGTATTGAACTGGAACGGGCTCAAATGAGCTACCTGATTGCAGACAAGGGGTGTCTGGTCAACTCCTTGTACAACTACCCCTACAATATGACCTTTTTCAGTACATCGGATCGATTGGAGATAGGGGAGGTGCCCTTTGTATCACACGGAAGTAAACCTACCCGTTCGGAGGCACTAGAATATTTCCGCCGGGTAGCCTCCAGCTGGAACCTGCAGTTGAAGTTATATGAGAAAGTGGAGGAGGTTAAGCAGCAAGATGATCATTACGCTATTACTACTAGCAGAGGGCATTACCGGGCGCGATCCATCATCATTGCCACAGGGTTTTACGATCTGCCGTATATGTTGAATATCCCCGGCGAGGAGCTTCCGAAGGTGAAGCATTACTACGATGAACCCCATCCTTACTACGGTCAAAATATTGCAGTAGTAGGAGCGGCTAATTCCGCGGTGGATGTAGCCCTGGAGACCTTTCGTAAAGGAGCCCATGTGACTATGGTGTTGCGGGAAAGTGAGATCAGTCCCAGTGTGAAATATTGGGTTAAGCCGGATATCGAAAATCGTATAAAGGAGGGGACGGTACAGGCCTACTTTCGTTCGTCCATTACGGCGATCCGGGAGTTTGAAATTGATATTATGACACCCGAAGGGCCTAAGACTTTATCCAATGACTTCGTTTTGGCCATGACCGGATATCAACCCGATTTTCAGTTTTTACTATCTTTAGGCATTGAGATCAATGATGACGAAATCCACTCGCCGGTCTATGATAGGGAAACACATGAGACCAATCAGCCCAACGTGTATCTGGCGGGCGTTATTTGCGGCGGACTGCAAACCAATAAATGGTTTATTGAAAACTCACGGGATCACGCTAAAAAGATCGTGGATACTTTAAAAGCGCGTTTTAAATCAGATTCAGGGTGTGCTGGAAATAGGATCTGAGAAATAGCAGGTATTTTTGGGGGTTGGGAATTCTTATTCGCTTTGTCAAGATGATCTCAGGGGGTGTTTTGCCGATTTTGCTCAACAATGATTTGTAGTACACATAGGCCACATAAACCCCAAACCGAGCCCCTTTGGGTAGTTTTTTAATGCCTTGGTATCCCGCTTCGAAATCTTTTGCAATATCTTTTTGAATCGCTTCTTTACAAGTGACATCGAACTGATCCAGGTCTACTTCTGGGAAATAGCTTCTTCCAAGCGTTTGGTAGTCACTCTTTATATCCCGTAGGAAGTTGATCTTTTGGAAGGCCGATCCCAATTTCATGGCGGGTTCCTTAAGTTGTGCATACTGCTCATGATCTCCTTCACAAAATACTCTCAAACACATCAGTCCCACTACCTCTGCAGACCCCTTAATATATTCCCGGTATTTATCCAGATCGTATTCCTGGCGTTGTAAATCCATTTCCATACTGTGAAAGAAAGTGTCGATCAACTCGCTTTCAATATGGTATTTATGTACTGCCATCTGAAAACTGTTAAGTAAAGGATTAGCACTGATCCTATCCTCAAGGGCCTGATAAAGGTCGTCTTTAAATCTTTGCAAAAGTTCGGCCTTGGGATAGTCATGAAAGGTATCTACGATCTCGTCCGCGGCGCGGACAAATCCATATATAGCATAGATGGCGTAGTGGTATTTTTTGTCCAGAAACCGGATTCCCAATGAAAAAGAGGTACTGTAAGATCGTGTAACCAGCTTGCTGCAATTCAAAGACACCTGATCGTATAGTTCCTTCATGATATTAAGGTTGGGTGAATTTGGCGATTTCTCCGGCGGCTACCTGCCCTGATATTAATGAGGGAGGCACCCCCGGACCCGGAACCGTCAATTGACCAGTGAAAAATAAGTTTTTTACTTTTCTACTCCTAATTTTAGGCTTAAGCACTGCCGTTTGTTTTAGGGTATTGGCCAGTCCGTAAGCATTTCCTTTGAAGGCGTGATAATCTTGAACGAAGTCCTTGTGCGCATAACTCCGGCAATAATCGATGTGGTTGGTGATCTCCTCCCCCAAAAGATTTTCCATGCGCTTTATGACCACTTGAAAATAGCGGTCCCGGACCTCCTGGGTGTCTTCCAGCCCTGGGGCCACCGGGATAAGGATAAAAATATTTTCATGTCCGGGTGGAGCCGCGGTGGGATCGGTTTTACTGGTTGCACAAACATAAAACAACGGCTTGGTAGGCCAGCAGGGGTTATCATAGATCTCTTTTGAATGATAATCCAGATCTTCGTCAAAGAAAAGGTTATGGTGCTCCAGGTTCGGCAGTGGTTTATTTAACCCAACATAGTAGATCAAGGAAGAAGGAGCCATAGTTCGTTTCTCCCAATATTTTGGGGAATAGGTGCGATATTCAGGGGCAAGTAGTTGGGATTCCACATGTTCATAGTCAGCACCTGCCAATACCACATCGGCCGGCCAGTGTTGGGACTGTGTTAGCACTCCCTGTGCCCGGCCTTTGGTCACCTGGATTTGCCGCACTTCTTGATCGCAATGAATGTTTACCCCTAATGAGCGTGCTTGTGCCACCATAGCCTCTACGATGCGATACATACCTCCTTTAGGGTACCAAGTGCCAAGTTTTAAGTCCGCATAATTCATAAGGCTGTACAAAGCCGGGGTGTCCTTGGCTGAAGCCCCCAGAAAAAGTATGGGAAAGGAAAGCATTTGGATTAAGCGACGATCGTGGAAATATTTTCGCAAATGTTTGTCGAAGGATTTGAAAATGTCCAGGGTAAATACACCCTTCAAAGTTTTGAGATTGATGAACTCTCCCAAGTGATGGCTGGGCTTGTACACCATATCCTGCATACCAGCCTGGTATTTAATAGCAGCTTGCTTTAGAAATTGGTCCAGGCGTGCTCCGCTGCCGGGTTCCATTCTATCAAATGTAGCCTGCAATTCCTGAAACCCTGCGGGGATGTGGACGAAATCCCCATGACCAAAGATCATCTGGTAAGAGGGATCCAGTCGAATTAATTCATAATAGTCGGCAACACTTTTGTCGAATCGATTAAAGAACGACTCAAATACCTCTGGCATCCAGTACCAGCTTGGACCCATATCAAAGGTATAACCTTGAGCGTGGAACTTTCTGGCACGACCTCCTGGAGAAGAGTTCTTTTCCAATACAGTAACCTCAAAGCCCTGCTGGGCCAGACAGCTGGCAGCGGCTAAACCCGCAAACCCGGAGCCGATGATCACCACTTTTGTTTGGGCCATTGGCGCAAAGATATGAGAATTAGGCGAAGTTTTTCAGCTTCTCTTTGAGTTCCTGACGAGCAATAAAAATGCGGTTCTTTACAGTCCCTAGAGGGATCTCCAATTGCTGGGCAATCTCTTCATATTTATATCCTGTAAAGTGCATCTCGAAGGGAATCCTATATTGAGGGGACAAGTTGTTTATGGCCGATTGTATCTCCTCCATATTGACGGAGGTATCGGCAGACTCCCTGCTGAACCCAGCTGCAACGGTATTGATGAAATATTGATTGTCTGTAGTGTCTACATATGTTTTCCTTCTTATCTTCTTTTGATAGTTCGATAAGAAAGTGTTCTTCATTATGGTGTAGACCCAAGCTTTCAGATTGGTCCCTTCGTTGAAGCGATGTCTGTTGCGAAAAGCCTTCAGCAAAGTTTCCTGCAAGAGGTCGTTGGTGTCTTCATAATCGCGAGTGAGTTGAAGGGCGATTGGTCGAAGAGAGATAGTTAAGTTGTTCAGGGTTGAGCCAAATTCCAAAGCTTCCATTTTGTTTAATCTTTTAGATATAATGTTAAACGTAATTCAAAGATAGAATGTTTAACTTATTAATAAAAATATTAAACAAAAAAATTTGATTAAAAATTCTTAGAAGGAAATCTGTGTGCTTATGCTATTGCAGGACTGCCTACGGCCTCGGGATTTTGGCAGTAATTATACAAGTGGTCGATGGTGCTTAAAACAGAGACATTACTGGGGAGTTTGTATGTATCATTAGTTACAATGGATCCACCCAGCAGGATCTTGGTCTTGGGGAATTGTTCGGCCAAGGTATCGATATAGGATTGCACAAACCGCTTTTTAGGGGCGCTGGTAAGTGAGGCCAGCAGGTAATGGGGCTTATGTAGATTGTAGGCTAAAATAATGTCATTCATTGGTAAACTCTGTCCTAAGTAAACGACCTGATTACCGTATTTTTTTAAGATGAAGTGGGCAAAGAGCAAATTAATTTCATGCAACTCTTGTTCGGGTAGAAACAACATAAATCTCCTAATACCGGGTCCGCTAACCAATTTTTGTCCATCAATGGCGGTAATGATCTTCTGTCTAATCAGGCAGGTAATAAAGTGCTCCTGAGCGGGATGAATAGCCTCAGCTTGCCACAAAAAGCCGATTTTGACTAAAAATGGATAGATCACGTGCACCATAGTGGATTCGAATCCCATTTGCAGAATGCTGGTGGATAAGGAGTTTTCAAATAACGCCTCGTCCAGATCGATCATGGAGGTAGTTAGGTTGTGTATGTGGTTTTCAAAATCTTTGGGGTGAGAATCGGTAAGATCCAGTACCGAACTGAGAATTTCGTGGTGGCTCATCGCCGCTATCTTGGAAATTTTGAACCCGTGGTCCTTAAGTCGAGCAATGTTCAATATCAGCTTCAAATCGCCGGAATCGTAGTATCTGATATTGGTAGAGGTACGTTTTGGATTGATAATCCCGTATCGTTGCTCCCATACTCGTATGGTATGGGCCTTTATTCCGCTTAAATGCTCCAGGTCCTTTATGGAATATCTACTCATATCTTAATTTGGTTGGGTTAATTTTGTCTATTCCTTTTTGGTTAACTCACTCAGGATTCAAAATGTTTATCAAATTCAGTATAAGTATAAACAAAAAAAGTGGATTGGTATGGAAAGCAGGCGTAAAGTATGTTATTAGGCGGTCAGCATCAACCTGATGCCTGCCGATGGCTGGATGGGAATGTATGGCAACATTTTGCATTGGGCCAAATTGATAGTATTATTGTATCCGCTATATGAGTCAGTCCCTGGTAAATATTCAAACGCCGATAGCCGCAGAGATGAAGGAGTTTGAGCGCAAATTCCGTTCATTGATGAAAAGCAGGGTGTTGCTGTTGGATAAGATT
>JAOTYN010000279.1 GCA_029861825.1 Cyclobacteriaceae bacterium | reverse complement strand
GCTACTGCTTCCGTTTTTTCTTCAGGTTGGGTATCAGCTTCGTCAGGCTGAGCTAATTCCTCACCCGGTGCAGTTTCAGCCGCAGTGGTTTGCGGAACTTCACCCTCTCCATCATCTTCAGGTTCCTGCTCAGCAGGGGGCTTTTGGGCAATAGCCTCCGGCGGATCCGGAGCAACCTCCTTTGCAGACGTCTCCAGGTGCTCATTCTCCAAATTCTCTTGCGGTGAGGACGATTGATCTTGAGCCGGTTTTGGAGTTTGCTCCTGCGGCTTTTCCTCAGCATCATTTAATTCAGGTTGGTCTTTATTGATTTGATCAGCGGGGCCAGGTTGGTCCTGTTCTGAAGAAGGTGAAGAAGGGACAGACTTTTCCTCTTCCTGGGGCAAGGAAGCCTCAGCAGTGGATTCATCGCCATGACCATTTAAGCCTTTTTGCTCAGCCGCTGGGGGGCTTGGCGACTCGTGGATGTTGTCGGGTTTGGCGTCAAGTGCTTTAGATATTTCTTCTTCTTTTGACATATTTCAAAAAGAGCCAATGCTCCACTATAATCAAATATAACCAAAGGATTTAATTTAATCTGGGATCGGTAGGATAATTTGAAAACATCCTATACTTACCTCCCATATTCTTTAAAACCTCTCGCCATATTAATTCAGGATCCAAATCGAAAACCTGATTAACCGTAGCTTGGGTGGACACAATCCAAGAGTTCTCTTTGAGTTCCTGGTCCAACTGACCGGGAGCCCACCCCGAATACCCCAGAAAATATAAAACATCCTGGGACCTAATATTGTTATTCTGGATCAAAACCTTCATCTGCTCAAAGTTACCTCCCCAGTATATTCCTTCAGAAATTTTAGAACCTCCATCCAGATTGACTACGCCTTTATGTAGAAAATGCATACTGTCTTGCTGAACAGGCCCACCTACCAACACCTTTTTATCAAAATGGCTGAGATCCTCGAAAACATCGCCCAGATTCACCATTGACGGTTTGTTGAGAATAAACCCTATAGTGCCATCTTCATTATTTTCGCACAGCAGTACTACCGTCCTTTCAAAATTGGGGTCGGGCAAAAACGGTTCTGAAATCAATAGATCTCCTTTCTTGGGAGTGATACTCACACCGTCATGAAAATAATTGGTCATGTCTTCCAGGTTCTTCAATGTAATGCCGGCTTTAATGGTAATGACTGCAGTACTCTCGCTTCGATCTCATTTAATTCATCCAGTCTTTTATAAACAATATTTTCTTCAAAATAATTTAGTGCCATCTTTACAAAGATATTACCGTGTTTAGCTTCAGACGCCCACAATTGATGATAGAACTGCTTTAGATCGGGTTCCTGTAGGTTTTCATAAACTAATCTAAAGCGTTCTGCGCCCCGGCATTCTACTATTGAAGCCAACAGCAATCGGTCCAGAAAGCGCTCCTCCCGGCTCGACCTGCACTCATTCACTAACTGCTGCACATAGTGGTCCTTTCCCATTTGAGCAGGCAGCTGTACCCCTCTGCGCTCCATTATCTCATAAACGGACTGAAAGTGCTCCAGTTCCTCGATAGCAGTTTCAATCAGTTCCGGAATTATTTCTACTCGGTCCGGAAACTTGGCCACAAAACTCATGGCCATGGCCGAGGCTTTTCTTTCGCAATTGGCATGGTCCTGTAAGAAGGCGTCAAAATCAGCCATTACCTTAGCCACCCATTGCGGACTGCTGGTGCATGCTAGCTCAATACTTAATTTCATTATTTAGGAGGTAGTGGTTAAGTGTTGCATGGATACCGTGGGGACAGGTATCAGTACCTCGTAATATTAATTAAAAAGATTATATTTAGAAACTAGATCACACACCTAAACATATAGACGAAATATACTATGAATTAGTTATTGTTTATGCTCTATTATTGAGTCTTAAGTATAATCTTAGTTATGCCTAAGGAACGATTGAAACATTTACGCCAGGAGTATGGAGTGCACTCATTGAGGAAAGCGGATATGCATGAAGATCCTTTGGTCCAGCTTCAAAATTGGTTTCAGGAGGCGGTAGATCGGCAAGTGCCTGAACCTAATACTATGTCCCTGGCAACCGTAAGTGAATCCGGCCAGCCCAGTATCCGAGTAGTTTTACTTAAAGAAGTAACGGATCTAGGAGTAGTTTTTTTCACCAATTATCAAAGCAGAAAAGGCCAAGAATTAGCCCTACATCCACAAGCAGGTCTCAATTTTTTCTGGCAGCCCTTAGAAAGGCAAGTGCGCTTGGATGGGTTGGTGGAACAGATATCAGCTGAACAATCCGATAACTATTTCAGAACCCGGCCTAGGGGTAGTCAAATTGGGGCTTGGGTATCTCCTCAAAGCGAAGAAATACCGGACCGAGATTTCCTGAAGCAAAAGCTAGCTGAATATGAGGTCAGGTTTGAGGGTCAGGAAGTTCCCCGTCCCGCTCACTGGGGGGGGTATATACTGGTACCTCAACAAATAGAATTTTGGCAGGGTCGTGAAAGTCGATTACACGACCGTCTGCGTTATCAACTTACCGACAATGGATGGGCCTTAGCAAGGTTGGCGCCTTGAGATGAAAAGCCTCTATTTACAGCGATATGCGTACCCTAAACAATTAATTGCCGATCCTCCTCCCAATGACCTGGAAATGGCAGTGGTTATTCCATGTTACCATGAACCCCAATTGCTCGAAACCTTGGCATCACTGCATCACTGTACTCCGCCAAGTGGCCCGTTAGAAGTAATTGTGGTTGTCAATGACAGCGCTAAGGACCATCATGACATCAAAGTTCAAAATCAGAATACTTTGGTCGAAGCGCAATCTTGGGTGAGGCAAATACAGTCTCCATTGCACTATCGGATCCTCTATGAATCATTACCCGCAAAGCATGCCGGAGTAGGACTAGCCCGTAAGGTGGGCATGGACGAAGCAGTACGACGCTTTAGCAAACCCGGTAATGAAGGCGTTATCATTTGTTTAGATGCTGATTGCCTGGTGGATCCCAATTACCTTGTAGCCGTAGAATCCCATTTCAAACAGCACCCGAAATCTCCCGGTTGCTCCATTTATTATGAGCATCCGCTGGAAGGGCCACTGGAGCCTTCTGTGTATGAGGGTATCCTGGCCTACGAATTACATCTAAGATACTATACACATGCTTTGCGCTACGCCGGTCACCCCTTTGCCTTTCAAACCGTAGGTTCATCCATGGCAGTTCGCAGCAGCGCCTATCAAAAACAAGGAGGCATGAACAAAAGGAAAGCCGGAGAGGATTTTTATTTTCTCCAAGACATATTTTT
Organism: Cyclobacteriaceae bacterium; assembly: GCA_029861825.1. Classification (GTDB taxonomy): domain Bacteria; phylum Bacteroidota; class Bacteroidia; order Cytophagales; family Cyclobacteriaceae; genus JAJCYK01. Next base: position 2,613 of record JAOTYN010000279.1, on the reverse strand, counting down.
ACTGGGTAATTTCAGTGAATTGAAATCCACCAGGGTGATCCCCTCCCCCCGGGCTTCCAACCGGGTTCCGTTTGGAACTGGCAAGGCTATTTCCTGCTGGCTCAATAACCCTACCCCTACACTAGACACATATAATCCATTGATATTTAGCAATATGAAGTATTTTATCTCAAAATTACCTGATATGATTTCAGGCGAAATTTCTCCCCTTTGGGATCAGCTTCCTTCCTCGATTCAGGGTTTCGTAGGCAAACTAAAGTACCTGGAAAAGATAAATGAGATCAGAGCAAATACCAGTAATCAACAAAGCTTTCAAAAGCGCTTTTTTCAGTGGTGCAATGGTTTCTTTGCCTTCAAATTTGCCCACTATGCCCGGGATCATTTTTATTCTCAGGTTGAAGTAACAGAAGCAGCTGCTTGGGTTTTACGGGAGCATTACGGTATTGAGCCGAAAAGTCAGCCACGGGACCTATTGCAGCAATTACGGAAATTAGATAAGGCCTGAAAACAGGAGCTTTCTAGGAGTATTTTAGAGGAGGTCGAACAAATCTTTGACCCCTAAGTTGCGGTCGGTGAGGAATCCCTCTCCATAAATTGTACCGATAGAATGTCCAAATTCAACGCCCCGGGCTTCCACCATTTTTAGGAAATGGGGGTTTGAAATATAGGTCTCCGGACCTGGGCTGTCGTTTGAGAACTGGGATTTATAGGCTTTTATAGCCTTCATTTTACGCGACCAATGGTGGGACACATCCACGATAAAGTCTGGCTTTAAGTATATGCTTTGAATAAAATGATACAGGGCCTTGGGGCGCCAGGGCTGCTGTACATTATCATCAACCTCAGTTTGTATCTTGAGTAAGCCGGAAAAGAAGCAAGCATCAACAATCAATTGGGAAGCCCGAGCATGATCAGGATGACGGTCTAGGGGCGCTGCAGCCAATACTATATCCGGTTGATAGCTTCGGATAACTTGGATTAGCGCTTTCTGATGCTGCTCGTCGTTGGTAAAAAAGCCGTCCCTGAAGCCCATATTCTCTCTAACCGCCAATCCCATTATTTCAGAGGCCCGAGCAGCTTCCTGTGCTCGTAGCTCCACCGTTCCTTTGGTACTTAGTTCTCCTGCAGTAAGATCCGCCACCCCCACCTGCTGACCACCTGCAGTCGCTTGGACGATAGTCCCCCCACAACCAAGTTCCGCATCATCGGGGTGCGCGGAAAAAACAAGAATGTCTAATTTCATATTAGCTAATTCGTATTCTGCGACCTACTCGCAGAATAGTGCTCCGGTTGATGCCGTTCAACCTGCATAATCGACTTACCGTGGTTCCGTAACGCACTGCGATATGGCTTAAAGTGTCCCCGCGTCTTATGCGGTGAAACCTTTTTTTGCGGGCTTCCACCAGATAAGAAAAGCTGGCCGGTGTAATGGCATAGGTTTCCTCATGTAAACAATCGGAGGTAAAATCATAAATAGTACTGGGGTCCACAGCGTTTCCCTGGTAGCGCACTTCAAAATGCAGATGGGTGCCGGTGCTGCGTCCGGTACTTCCACCCAAACCTAACAATTGACCGGCCCTTACTTCTTCTCCTATTTTAACTTTAGTCTTGGATAAATGGCCGTAGAGTGTTTCCAAACCGTTCAGGTGCCGAACCACAACATAATGACCATAACCGTATCGCTCGTAATCCACAATACGCACAATGCCGTCAAAAACTGCAGATACCGTATCTCCATGGTAAAGCTTTAGATCTGTTCCATAGTGCCAGCGATAGCGACGGAATCCGAATGGAGAGGTAATTCTGGTGTTGGCTATGGGAAATGACCAATGGCTCAACTGCACTGAGTCAATGATATTCACCATAAAGGTATCAGCAAATTTAACCCCGTCCAGGTTATAGGGGTTTATCTTATCACTGCTCCAGGTGTTGTAATAAGGCTGTGCGCATATCCAAATGCTATCTATAGACAGGTCTTCCCCAATAGAATGCTTTGAGAACCGTTCAATGAGCGAGGGTAACGGGCTTGCGCTGTCAACAGTTATTTCAATTTGATCATCGATATAAAAGGTACTTTCCTGGGGCTGACCTGTACCATCAGACAGTGAAGGCTCCAGTAGGTTTTGGGCATAGGATGCCTGTGCATATAAAAAAAGTAAAGCTCCTAATAAACAACGCCCGGGCATTGACTAAACGGCTTCTAACTCCTTGGTACTTAAATAACGCTCTGCATCCAGGGCAGCCATACATCCAGTACCAGCGGCAGTTACTGCTTGACGATATATATGATCTTGAGCATCTCCGGAGGCGAAGACACCTTCAACATTAGTAACGGTAGCACCTGGAACCGTCTTAATATAACCGTTTTCATCCATTTCCAGGTAATCCTTAAATATGTCAGTATTAGGCTGATGACCTATTGCCACAAAAAATCCTTGAACCGGCAAGTCCTGCTTTTCTCCGGTTTTGTTGTTAAATACCCGCACTGCTTCCACTTCATCGGTACCCAGAACCTCCTCGGTTTCGGTATTCCACATGATCTCCAGGTTAGGTGTTTTCATCACTCTCTTTTGCATGAATTTAGAAGCTCTCACCTCATCCCGCCGCACCAGC
>JAOTYN010000012.1 GCA_029861825.1 Cyclobacteriaceae bacterium | reverse complement strand
CGGACTCCACATGGCCGGTCCTTTGGATTTATTGAGCATGCGGAACTGAATCATACTCATATCCGACACAATCCCCGATTGCCCCCCCAAGGCGTCTATTTCTCGTACGATTTGTCCTTTGGCTACGCCTCCCATAGCCGGGTTGCAGGACATTTGGGCTATAGTATTCATATTCATGGTGGCCAAAAGCACCTTAGAACCCATATTGGCGGCTGCTGCAGCTGCTTCACATCCGGCATGTCCGGCTCCAACCACTACAATGTCATACTCTGGAAACATCGATTAAATATTTAAAGTGTTCCACGTGGAACACTTTCTTTGTCATTGGATCACTTGAATGTTCCACGTGGAACATTCAGAATTACAAAGATAAGTAAGCTTCCTCTTTTTTTCGCATTTCTTGCTGCTGTTCTGGGGACTGGTCGTCATAGCCCAGTAAATGGAGTAAACCATGTACCATGACACGTTTAAGCTCTTCTTGAGGATCGGTCATGAACTTTCGGGCATTATCCTGAACCCGTTCAATGCTAATATAAATATCACCGGAAACCTGCTGGGGAATTTCGCTATGGTCAAAGGTAATGATATCGGTATAGGTATTGTGACCCAGATAGTCCTGGTTTAGCTTCAGCAGGTATTGATCATCACAAAAAATGTAATTGGTGTCCCCTAGTTTGTGATCTTCACTTCGTACTACCGAAGAAAGCCAGTCCTTTAGTTCATTGGGGTTAGGAGGTTGAAATTCAATGTGCTCGCAAAAGAATTCGATCACTACTTAGTCACGTAAAAGCTCAATTGTACTATTCTTCCTTCGTCCCTGAATTTAACCTCATCGGCCAAGTGCTTCATCAAAAATATTCCCCGGCCACCGGGTTTGTCGATGTTTTCAGGGGAAGTGGGATCAGGAAGGTTTTCATAGTCAAAACCTTCTCCTTGATCTTGAACAGTGAATGTGATGATATTCTGCTCCAAATGCAGCGTGATCAGTACGTTCTTATTGTTCTGGCGGTCGTTGCCGTGTCGAATAGCATTGTTCACGGATTCGGTTACTGCGATCATGATATTGCCGTAAATGTCATCATCGATATTATACTCATCTTTAGCGTTATCAATAAAGCTCTCAATAATTCGAATATTCTCCGTAAGGGATGGGATCTCAATTTTTATGGAGTTCATCAAGGATGCTTTTAATTGCCTATACGTTTAAAGTAATCGTTAACTTCTTGTTTGTAATAAGGATTTAATTTTAATGGTACCGTACGCAGCAACTCTATTTCTTTTTCCTTCGCCTTCAGATACTCCTTGAACGCCGGTGGGATTTTGGGTTCGGTTTGATTGGCTTTTTCAGCTTCTCTGGCTTTGTCCAACTCCCGTTCCCTGATGGATTTCTCAGCCTCCAGCAGTCGAGTCATTATTTCCTTTTGACGCTTAATGGTTTCGGTAGTGATTTGCTTATTTACTAAATCCGTTTCGGTTTGTTCCATTTTCTCGATGATATCCTGATTGCCCAGTTCGCCGGCCTTCTCCAGATCTTTAATACCCTGCTCGGCTTCCTGCAAGGCTTTGCGGATCATTTCCTGCTGTGCTGCAAGTTTAGCTAATTCCTCGCTTAATGCCCTACCGCTTTTGCCGCTTTTTTTAAGATCTTCTATTTGCTGATTTAGCTTTTGCTGTAATTTGCTTAACCCAGGTTTGTTCTTCTGACTCTTATTGCCTTTCCCTCCTTGAGCCTGAGCCATAGCTTGTTGCATCTGTTGCAATACATCACTTAATAATAACGCCAAATTATTAATGGAAGTCATTGTAAGTTGTTGATTACTAAGCGATTGTGATTGATTTCTCTTCTTTAGGCCATCCAAGCTCTGCTCCATGTGTTCGTTCATTTCCTTAACTTCGCGGGTTACGAAAGACTTGATTTGAAAGACCCGGTTGGCCAATGACAACAGACTGTCTTCTATGATCTTGGCGTCGTCCTTAAGTTTCAATTGCTCTTGAGATAGTTCCACGAATCGGGGATCGCTTTGATTGATCTTTTGGAACTCTTTCATTAACTCCTCCTGATCGAACGAAAGCTTGATGAGATTGTCCTCAATGTCTCGTAGGTTATCCAGGTTCTCCTGCATCATTTCCATCTCCATTCCGCTTTGCATCTGTTGAAGCTTCTGGTTTAGTTGCTTCATATTTTCCGAAGCTTTCTTTTGCGCTTTTTGTGCTCCTTTCCTTTTATTGTTTTGCAACTGCTCCTGGCTCTCCTTAAGTCCCTGGTCTATTTGCTGCTCTTCCTCGAAGGTATCATCAAACATTTGTGAGTTTTCCAGATCCTGATTCTTCTCCCGCAATTCATCCAGTGACTCCTTGAGGTCCTCAAACTCCTCTTGAAGTTCGGATTGCTGCTCTCCTAAGTCCTCAGAAGAATTCTCTTTGTCACCAGTTTCTTCAGTTAACTGCTCCTGATCTTCCTGCAGCTCTTGTAAGTCCGATATCGTTTCCTCCAACTGCTGTTCAAACTGCATGCGTTTGAATAGTTCTAAAGTCCGCTCTAACTCCTCTTCGAGGTTTTGCTCTTTGTAGTTCAGTTCTTCCAGAAGGTCCTGAAAGGAATCGGAATTCTGCTGTTCCTCTAAAAGCTTGCGCAATTCCTCGTATAACTGCTTGGTCTTTTCATCCAGCAATTCGTCCATAAGTTGTTGCAATTGATCGATCTTGGTCTTGAGACTTTCACTGTATTCATTGAACCGCTCCTTTTGCAAGTTGTTGTTTTTATTAAGCTCCTTAAGCCGTTCCAGTTCTTTACTCAGGGCATCCTTACGCTCCATGATTTCTTCCAAGAGTTTTTTGTCTTGCCAGTCCAGAGATTTCTTAGTTTTGAGTCGATCTTCGGCTTCCTGAATTTTTTTATTTAGCTCTTGAGCCTCCTGTAAGCTTTTGTCAATTTGATTCTTGGTATTTTCCGCCTGCTTCTCCAGGGCTTCATTTACCTCTTGCTTGGTAGGTAGCTTAAATGAATACTGTGCAGTGGAGGTACCCTTGGAACCATTTACACCATCGTTATCCCAAACTCTCAAATAGTATTGGACTTGGTCACCCTGTTGCAGCTGCAAACTGTCAATGTTCCATTGAAAGAAATAACTCTGATTCTTGTTGTTGGTTCTTAACGCAATGGGGATGCTCTGGTATTTTTTAGGCGCTTTATCCTTTGAGGACTTTTCAATTGCATAGAACAATTTTAATTGCGACAACCCATAGTCATCACTGATATTACCTCCAAATACCATGTAACTGAATAGGGTGGTATCCCTGAACTGGTCCAGGGTGATTTCCGGATACTTGTCCTTGATCACATCGATACGATAGGCGATCTCTTCTTTGTTGCGGCTGTATTTGTTCTGAAGCTCTAAGGTGTAGCGATCACTGGAAAGGGCTCGCATTTTATGGTTAAACACTTGATCATCAACTGTTTCCAGCTCATGCACTTCTTGTTCTTTTTCAAATGCAAGCTTAAAGCTCTCCGTTTCCAATGCCCGGAACGACCAGGTAATCTCTGTTCCTTCCGGAATCCTTAAGTTCCCGGTATTTTGAAGGGTCTCGTTTTGCTTTTGCAAATACCGCGGATAGGCCAGGTCAATATCAAATCCTTTTAAATTAGGCCGGCTGACCACTTTAATAGAATAACTGCTGGATTCGTAACCCGCTGCTTCAAATTCGAAATCGGCATCGCTTTGGATTTTGGTAAAGGTAAATTCAAAGGTTCCCAGATCATTTCTTCGCATTTTTATGCGCCGGTCCTTGGTGCGAAGATATGCGGTATTAGGAATTGCCTCGCCCCTAAAATTCAAGTCCACTTTGAAGTCCTCGTTTTTGAACGCAGTGAGGTTGTCGTTGATCAATATAAATTCAAAAGGAGCTTGTGGTGCATAAGTTTTATTGAAGTTAATGATTCTGGGAGTGCTTTCGGTAAATAACTGAGGGGCTGCCAACAGAATGATCACTCCCGCTGCCAACGGCAATAGTAAAAATTTTAGGTATTTTCGGTTCTCCTGAAAGTTAATGGCGTCTACGAACGGTACAACCGAAACTTCGCGGGTCTTTTGTGAAATACTGGCTTGGATCAGAGCATTGTCCGCAACGCTCAGCTGTTGCAGTTGCAAGGTGTTCAATAGTTTGTCCCGAATTTGGGGAAAATAACGCCCGATCTGACGCGCAGCCTCTTCATTGGACAACTGGCGGTCGAGGGTAAAGAGTTTCCACATAGGAACTACCATCCAGTGGTAAAGTGCCCAGCCCATCACCAACAGGAAACCAAAAAACAATACTGCCCGTATGGGTGTGCTTAGGCGGAAACCATACTCCAGGGAATTGACTAAAAGATATCCAGTCACTACGCTGCCAAGCGCCAGTAATACTCCCTTGATCAGTAGATTTTGGTAATACTTCTTTTTATAGGCTCGAAGCTTGCCAATTAATTCCTCATAAACCTGAGCACGTGCCATAGATTAATAACGATCTGTGGATCAAATCTGTTTCAATCCATTCTCCCCTAAACTAAATTAATCAATTTTCATTGACACAAGAACAAAAGGAGCCCTTTTAATTAAAAGGCTCAGGTGTATTCCGTATCAAAGTATTCTAGAATATGCATTTTCAAGAGCTTTTCCTGCTCTAATAGATCGAAGTGGGGGAGTTTCTTTATGGACCTCCAATGTGGCCACCCCGCTTCGTCCAGACCTTCCAGTTGATAAAATCCGGACAGGCTCAGTACTTTGCAAGTGGCAATATGCATTAGGTCCTGCTTTTCTTCTTTGGAGAATTCTTTTACTCCTTGCCCTAGTTCGTTTACACCAATCAGAAACAGCACGGACTCCAGGTCAGCCGGTGTTTTACCTAGCCATGCCTGCAATTTAAGCATTAATCCATGCCAATGTTTTTCCAGTTCCAAATCCTTTTTGTACATGTTTATATTGAGACCGACAGGGCTGATCTTTGACTAATAGCTCAAAGATATGCATTTCACTATTAATAATATGTGCAGAAGTTTGTGGCAAATAACCATACCAGATCCCTGCTGGTTATGCCAAGGACCAAAATGTACCCAGGAGTTTTTTCTTTGTACCCCTTGTTTTTTGGGACTTCCACGAGAATTGAATTTGCGGGATCAATGCCCCCTGCTGATCCGAAAATTTTGGGGTTTGCTACCCATTTCCCGGACCTATGCTTATTTGAAGTTCGCCAAGGGAAACAGCGTACAGCAATTATTACATGCTTTAAAATATCACCATTTGCCGTCCCTGGGTTTTGCTTTGGGAAAATGGTTTGCTGCTGAAATATTGAAACAAACTGCGCCCTTTGATCTTATTGTGCCGGTACCTTTGCATGCCCGGAGGCAAAGGCAAAGGGGATATAATCAGAGTATGGAAATTGCCCGAGGTATTTCGGACAGTACCGGCTGGAAACTGTACCCTTGCCTGTACCGGGCTATGGCTGCTTCTACACAGACAGGCCTTAGCCGGTGGCAGCGTTACGATAATACTCAAAATCAATTTGGGTTGTGCTCATCCAAATCAGTTGCCAATGCCGAGATCCTGCTGTTGGATGATGTGGTGACTACGGGAGCTACCACCACGGCTTGTGCCCGTATCCTTATTCAAGCAGGGGCCAGGGTAAGTATAGCCGCTGTTGCATTGGCTCAGGATCAATAAAAAAGGCCCTGTAGTGTTTACTTCAGGGCCTTTTTTAAAGGTAAATAAAAACTTTCTAGTAGTTGCTACCCGCTCGGATCATAGCGCATCGGAATCCGATGGTGGCGGTAGCGGAATCTTCTTCCAGGAACCGACGTGTACCGGGCGATAACCAGTAAGCAACATCTTTCCAGGATCCGCCTTTGTACACTCGTACTTGATCACTGATCAAAGACTCTCCACCTTCGCTATCATAATAATCGGCAGGGTCCAACAATCCGTTTCGCCGGATAGGGTTCAAATCGTCCACATCCTGGAAGGATAGCGGTCGGTAAATATCTTGTACCCACTCGTTGACGTTCCCAGCCATGTTATACAAGTTGAAATCATTGGGGGGATATTCGTAGATCCCGGCGGTGATCATGGCGCCATCATTTAGCTTTCCAGCGATACCGGCGTAGTCACCACGGCCTCTTTTAAAGTTAGCCAAGAAGAATCCCATTTCTTTTCCGTAAGGATTCCTTAAGGCGTGTCCATCCCAAGGATAAATTCTTTGGTGCGTTTGGTTTTCATCCAGCCACTGGGTTCCAACCAAAGCTTGTGCTGCATATTCCCACTCAGCTTCTGTAGGAAGTCGGTATTCCGGCAGTACTACACCGGATTCCAGAGGAATACGACCGCCTTGCTCGGCAGGCAGATCCTCCAAACCGGACTCCTCCGCCAGCTTTAGGTTTACCATTGAAGTTCTCCACTTACAATAGTCATTGGCCTGTAGCCAACTTACACCTACTACTGGATAATAACGGAACCCGGGATAACGTAAATAATGATCTACGTAGCTGTCGTTGAAAGCCAATTGACCCTTCCATACCGTAGTATCGGGCAATGCAGATTCATAAAATTCTCTAGTGGAGTCTAATTTTACATAGTAAAGATATTCCAACCAGTGAATGTTGGCTACCTCAGTTTCATCCATGTAAAATGACGCTACTGTAACGGTTCTTTCAAGGTTGTCTCTGGTCGTAAGAAGATCTTCTTCAAATGATCCCAAAGTCATTCTACCCCCTTCGATAAATCTCAAGTTAGGACCGTCAGGTTGACCACTGAAGTCATTTACTTGAAATCCTCCATCCTCGTTATAGGCCAAACCGGTAGCGGTACTAGCTTCACCTGGATTTTCCGCGGTGGGATTTTTCTTAAAAATTTTGTTACAGGAAGTGCATAACACTATGCTAAGAGCCAGGATAATAGGCCCACGAAGTTTACTCGCAATTTTCATAACCTGTTTAAATTTACCTTTAATGTCTGTATAACAATTCAATTCCTATTTTTAATGCATGCAATTTGCGCTATTGGGATATAAAATTAAATTTAATAGCCCCTAAAAATCCATTGATGTAAGATATTTAGCCAAAATCAATAACACATCATACACACCTATTTAATTATCGACTGGAACCGGGTTTTATTGTGTGGTTCTGCCATTATTGTGTATCACCAATTTGCTTAAGAACCCGATATGCACTGTCTACGCTGTCTATCTCGGACACCATGAGCAGTATTCTTTTTTTAGTCTCTTTCAACTGACATCTGCGGGGACGTGCGGTTACAAAGGCCAGTATCTTTCCAAACACCTGCGATTGATAATAGGTTTCGTGGGTGGAAGGGAAAAGGTAACATTTCATTGATTCGTTCCTGATCACTAATTTCTCACAACCCAGTTCTTGGGCCAACCACCTCAGGCGTACGGTTTCAATAAGATCACGCACCTCCGAGGGAGGTGGCCCAAAACGGTCCTGTAAAGCATTCTCAAAAGCGGCGATCTCATCTTCCGATTGCAAATTGTCCAATTTGCTGTACAGTTGTAGCCTTTCGGAAACGCTGGAAACATATTGATCGGGTATCAATAATTCCAGATCGGTTTCTATGGAACAGTCTCGCGCCTTTAAAGGCTCCATTTCTGGCAGTTCAGAGGCGAATAGCTCCTTGAACTCTGCCTCTTTTAGTTCCTTAACAGCTTCGTCCAGGATTTTGTGGTACATATCAAAGCCTAGATCTGAGATAAACCCGCTTTGCTCCTTGCCCAGTAAATTTCCAGCGCCCCGGATGTCCAGGTCTCGCAAGGCAATCTTTATGCCACCACCCAGGTCGGTAAACTCTTCCAAGGTGCTTAATCGTTTACGGGCATCGGAACTCAATTGAGCGGTGGGAGGTGTAAGCAAATAACAGAAGGCCTTGCGATTTGACCTTCCTACCCGCCCTCTCATTTGATGGAGATCGGATAATCCAAACATATGGGCCTGGTTTATGATAATGGTGTTGGCATTGGGAATGTCAAGCCCTGACTCGATAATATTGGTGGATACTAATACATCGTATTGACCGTCTATGAACCCCAACATCACTTTCTCCAATCTTTTCCCTTCCATTTGACCGTGGGCGATGGCCAGCCTGGCGTCCGGGACCAGACGGTGGATAATGTTTGACACTTCTTCGATGTTGGCTACCCGGTTGTGCACAAAAAAGACCTGCCCGCCCCGTCGCAACTCAAAACTTATGGCATCCCGTATCACTACATCATCGAAATTATGGATTTCGGTAGTTACCGGCTGCCGATTGGGTGGGGGAGTGGCAATGATACTGAGATCCCGGGCGCCCATCAAACTAAAGTGTAGGGTCCGGGGGATTGGAGTAGCGGTCAAGGTCAGCGTGTCAACATTTACTTTCATCTGTTTGAGCTTTTCTTTAACTGAAACCCCAAACTTCTGCTCCTCGTCGATTACCAATAAGCCCAGATCCTTAAAGCGTACATCGCGATTCACCATGCGGTGTGTACCTATGAGGATGTTGGTTTCTCCAGCGGCCACCCGATCAAGGGTGTTCCGGATCTCTTTGGTTCCTTTGAATCGGTTTATATACTCTACAGTTACTGGGAAATTGGACAATCGTTCCGTAAAAGTTCTATAATGTTGCATGGCCAGAATAGTCGTAGGTACCAGTACTGCTACTTGTTTGCCGTTGACCACACACTTGAAGGCAGCCCTTATGGCAACTTCCGTTTTCCCAAACCCCACATCACCGCAAACCAGACGGTCCATAGGATGGGCCGTTATCATATCTGATTTCACATCTTCCGTGGCTTTGGCCTGATCGGGGGTGTCTTCATATATAAAGGACGACTCCAGCTCGGCTTGCAGGAAACCGTCCACGCTGAAGGAAAATCCTGGAGCGGCTTTGCGTTTGGCATACAATTCTATGAGGTCCCGGGCAATTTCCTTGACTTTACTTTTGGCCCTTTTCTTTTTTTGATCCCACTCCTGGCTACCCAGTTTGTTCACCATAGGTACCGCACCTTCCTTGCCGCTATACTTTGATATCTTGTGCAGAGAATGCACGCTGATGTACAAAAGGTCATCATCACGGTAGACTAGCCTCAAAGCTTCCTGCTCCTTATCATTGACCTGGACCTTTTCCATTCCTGCAAATCGACCTACTCCGTAATCGATATGTACGACATAATCACCCGGTTGCAGAGTTCGAAGTTCTTTCAGGGTAAGCGCTTTGGATTTGGTATACTTGGTCTTAGTATGATAGCGATGAAATCGCTCGAATAATTGGTGATCAGTATAACACACATGCCTCAAATGGTGATCCACATATCCGCCCCTTAAGGTTAGAGGCAGCTCCTCAAATTCCAGTTGGGGATCAAGTTCTTCGAAAATCGCTCGTAGTCTTTGCTGTTGTATGGAGGAATCTGCCAGGAGATAGCATTGATAGTGTTGTGTTTGATATTTCTGAAACTCCGATACCATCAAATCGAAATTCTTTTGAAAAGAAGGTTGTGGTTCACCGGCAAACTCCAGGGTACGTTGGGCTCTGCCATGGTAACGATTTCCAAATTCAACCTGATGGAACTTGTTAATTTCATTTTCTATGGAGCTGGCTGTTTCAAACAGTAGTTTTGGCGATGAGATAACCGAAGTGCCGGCGCTGGCGGCCAATGTGCTATCGTAAACCTTCTGGGCCTTTTGGAAACAATCTTGGGCCACATCTATGATCTGCTGATGATCCTTTACCCAAAGGCAGGCTTGGGCCGGTAAAAAGTTGAAAAAGGATTCCCTTTTTTCTTCAGTCAGCTCAGTTTGCACATTGGGTATTATACTGATTTGAGCCAGAGGGTCTACTGACAATTGACTTACAGGGTCGAACGTTCGGATACTCTCCAATTCTGACCCCAGGAATTCCAGCCGGAACGGCAGTTCATTGGCATACGAGTAAATGTCCATAATGCCTCCCCTCAAGGAAAATTGACCGGCTTCATATACGAAATCGGTTCTTTCGAAACCAAAGTCTTGCAATTGCTCGTTAAGCTCACTCATCTCCCGGGAGTCGCCGGGTTTAAGCACAATAGTATTGCTAGCTAGAGATCGCTTATTGATCACTTTTTCCGCCAAAGCTTCAGCATAGGTGACCAACACAATATCCCCGGGAGTCTGTTGACTGATCTTGTTAAGGATCTCTGCTCGCATCAGGATATTGGCATTTTCAACCTCCTCAAATTGGTAGGGTTTTTTGTAGGAGGTTGGGTACAAAAGGATCTCTTGGTCCGGGAGCAGGCTTTGAAGATCGTTTTGGAAATACGCCGCTTCTTCCCGGTCATTCATCACGAACAACTGGGCTTTTTCCAAAGAGCTCCAGAGAGCAGCTGCAATCACTGCATCCTGACTTCCTTTTAACCCTTTCAGTCTCAGCTTATGGGGTTCAGGTGTGTTAAGATGAGTCAGGATGGTTTGTACCATGCCATCCCTTAAGTACTTCTCAAGAAAGGAATTAAGCTCCAAGCCGTGAAATTTAAGCAACAAAGGTAAAAAAATATCAAAATCCCGACCTCTTTATGATCTAATTATTCCGTTGTTTTGTTATATTTATGGTTAAGGCCTTAATTTATCCGGCACTTCCTTTAACCAGCCGATCGTTGTATATCCTTCTATCTGTAACCAGCTAGAAACAAAGTTTTACACCCAAAAATACGCATGCAAGGCAAGAAAAACCTAAAAGCACAACAGAGGGAAAGTAGCTTCCGGCAGATTGAGAAGATGCATCCCTACAAGATGTTTATGGTTTTGGCCATCATGGGCATCAGCATGCTATTCCTTTTCCTGGTCATCGCCTATTCGCTCAGCATTTCCAACAGTTTACTGATAGACCAGGTAAGTTTTCCCAAAATGTTTACGCTGGGTACTTTTATTTTAGTGGCTTCAAGCTTTAGCCTTAGCGCAGCGGTAAAGGCCTTTGAGAATGACAATATGCGGCGACTTCACTACATGCTGTTCATCACGTTGCTAATGGGTGTGGTATTTGCGGGCTGTCAGGTATTGGGCTGGCTGGAATTAAACGAATCTGGAGTCTTTCTGAGTGGAAAATCTTCCGGGGCCTTTCTTTATGTGATCAGTGGTTTACACATTGCCCACCTGAGCGGTGGTTTGATTCTTCTGGCGATGACTTTCTGGAAATCGTACCGGGTTAAAAGGGATCCTATTAAAGCCCTGGTCATGGTGACCAACCCTTTCGAGAAATTGAAACTGGATCTCCTGGCCACCTATTGGCACTATCTCGGTGTTTTATGGGTAGCGCTGTTTTTCTTTTTCCTATTCACTTATTAAGTACCGGTCCTGTATAGGCCTAGCGAAGATCCTGACCAAAGGGTGCAAAGCACAGGGGCATCAGTTTGAAATGCTGCAACCCAAAAGGAATGCCTACAATGGATAGGCACAGAATAAGTCCCCAGAAAATATGAGTAAGGGCAATCCAGATACCCGCGAATATCACCCAGATCACGTTAAAAAATGTATTAATGAATCCGGATGGCGGAGTTATAGGTACTACCTCCTTACCAAAAGGAGCTAAATGAGCAAAAGCCAACTTAAAACATTGGAATCCGAAAGGAATGCCTATAATAGTAAGGCACAATGCCAAACCCGCGGTGAGGTACTCTAAAAATATAAATACGCCGCCAAGAAAGAACCAGATAATATTACCTGTCAGCCTCATTTTAAAGGCTGAATTCGGAAAGGGACTGAATAATATTAGATGAAAAATCTATAAGCTCGGAAACAGGAGCTGTTTGGTATAGCCAGCTGAAAAGATTCTCGCTGAAACTGTTTTCACCGGACACCGAAAAAGTACCGAAGATCAGCAAAATCGCCGTCAAAATACCTATCCATAAGGTGAAGGTTTTGAGCTTGTCTTTACTAATTGGTTTCATGGTGTTATTAATTTCTTTGTGTTAGTACTTAATCTATGCCAAATCCTGTGCCAAAATGAAAACTTCCCCTATTTGACTAAAAAAGGAGGTTTTGGTTTAATACGTCTAGAAAAAATGTTCAGTTGCGAACAGTTGTGTGCTCGTTAATGAACGACTAATCGGCTAAACCAGCTTTTTCAGTAACCGTACACCCAGATTCTTAAGATCCATGTCTTTACTTTCTATTAAATGGTAAATCAATACAATCTCTTCAAAAAAGAAAGGCGCCAAAGTTAACCTGGTCAGTAGCTCTTGTTCATCAAATGGTCCGTATGCCGTTTCGCCCTGGTCATTGACAAAGTAAACCAGCCAATGATCTCGTGCTGTTTGCTGCAAGAATAATTCAAAGTACTCCTGTGGAAATACGGAGTCAAAGTCGAAGTATGATTCAAGAAATACCGACTTTTTTTTAGCCATGGTATGAACAGATATTCTTCCTCAATTTACGAAATCACTGCCACTATGGAGCACAACCGATAGACTGTGAATAAAAACGTGGAAAAATTGTGGAAAATAGGATCAATTTACGGTTGGCATCTAATCCCTTAATTACTACTTTAACTGCATCAAGTGAGAGATAAGCCAGCAGGTCTTTAAAAGCCGTGCATCGATCAGGTGAAGTTTTATTTAGCTATAAGAAAGAACCTGACTTGAGCAGATATCTCAAAGGTCTATTTTCGGAGAGGCCAAGCGATATTAGCTGGACAACGGTAACTTGACATGGATTGCGGGCCACGGCCTGTAGGCTATGAAAGCGGGAGCATTTCGTTAAGAAATGATCCCGTTTTTTGTTTAAAGAAATTTACTAAAATTGGTTGATTAAAATTCCAGGATCCCTACGATGTCTTCTTGTAGAAATTTACCGCCGGGGGCTCTACCGGTATAATCGAAGTTTAGCCAAATGATGCCGTCTTGGTCTACATGATAATATACACTCTTACCTTTAGACTCACTAATGAAAAGTTTATGCCGGATCAGGAAGATGGCTTTGTCCAACTCGTCTTTGGTACCCACCCGCAATTCCGGATATATGTGATGTGTGGTGCGTACTAGTCTTACCTCCGCTCCTACGAATTTTAAACAGGCAGCCATCAGAATGGCGTGGTCATCACAGTCGCCATTAAACTTGCCATCGATTTGCTGTTGGCTGATGGTTTCACTGGCAGCTGCGAAGTACTCTTCACCTACAGGGTCCGATACATATACCCAATTATTGTTGATTTCCTTAAAAATGGAAAAGCTTTGAATAAGGCTACGGTTGTGCTTGTCGATAAAATCAGAGAAATATTTAGTGCCGATCTTCACTGCATAGTTTCTAACTTCCACCCCTTGGAGATTCACGGCTTCCGCCACTTTGTAAGCATCTTGGAATGGTTCATAGTCGTCGGCCATTAAGGGTACCGCTACGGGGTTGTTCTGTAAATTGTATAATGAAACCACATAATCTTGAAAAGCATCTTGAAATGAATAATTCCCTCTGGAGCTGCTCACGATTATAGATATTAATCCAATACCCAGTATAATTAACACTAAGTGCTTAAGTCGAATTACCACATAGATAGAGAGACCTACCACCAGTACAGAAAACAACAAATGCTCCAAATGGATGCCTTGGCCTAATGGCAAGGCTATATTGGGCAGGTGGGGGCTTAATAAAAAGAAGAGGGGTAAGGCGATAATAACCGCCACCAGATACAACAAAATGTTGATCAGGAAAGTGAAGTCTTTGGCCGTAATTCTTTTATAGATCTTGTTAATCATACAAGATGGATCGAAATACAAAGATAGTAAGAATAAACGATTGAGGATTCCAATTTTACCGCAATATCCCTATGGAACTTACCAGAGTAAAAATTGAAAATATTAAATAGAAATATCAGACTACCTGATCCTTCAGCCGAAGCTTCAAGGTTAGCTTCTTGGCATTTTGCTTTTTCAGGTAATCTTTTAAGTCTTCTGATTTTTCGTAGGTCCAGTCCATTATATCAGTGGCATCTGGAAATTTAAAAAGCAGTTGATCTTTTGCAAAGCGAATATGGACTCCCTCAAACCAGCCGGTGTTTACCTCGCCATTCAATTTGTAGGAGAGATAGAATCTATGAATTTTAATTCCCTCGGGATGTCCTTTCATTTATAAAGGTTAAATCAATCCGGCAAAGCCGGGAGCTTCTCACCCAAATAAATCGAAAATATCACATTTTACAAAAGGAAAATCCAATAATTAATTGAGCGTTAATTCCATGGTCAAAAAAAACAGCCCCAAAAACGGGGGCTGTTTAAATGCTGCGTGGTTTCGATCTATTTGCCTTTTACTGTAAAAGCGAAGGATTGATATTCCCATTTGAAATGCACATTGCCATCGTCCTTTACTTTGAACATCAGTTGTTCTTGTAATTTATCGGACTTGGATGGTTTGACTTGTATGCGAAGGGCATCTTCCTCTTTATTGTAACTGTAGGCTCCCCACTGGTTGGGGTTTTTATTGAAGATAATCGTCCATTCCCCTTCCGTGGGGATGGTGAACAGGGCATATTTTCCAGCTGGTAAAACTTCGCCATTAATGGTGACGTCTTTATTCACACTAAAGGTGGTGGCCTCATTGGCCCCGGTACGCCAATCCTTTCCGTAAGGCGTTAAGCTGCCGTATATTTTGCGGCCTTTTACGGAGGGAGCCCCATAATTTATTTCAATTTTAAGATCACCGACTTGACCGCTGGCTGTCATAGGGGGACTTGGTCTTTTCGATTTGTCACCCTGAGCATATGCATTACTTGCAACCGTAATCACAAACAATGAAATGAGTAAATAGGATAAATTTTTCATAAAGCAAATTTCATTAAATTCTGCAACCCAATGGTATTTTTCACGAAATACTTTCTCAAGGGTTGCAGAATTTAAGACATTAATACAAAAAACCCATTACAAGAGGTAATATGAAAAGGTATTATGAGCTTTTTTCATGAGTCTGATGAATGGGCTGATGTCATCGGACCACCCCTCCCGTAATGGTTTTTCAAGATAAGTATTCACCTCAAAAGCTCTGAGTTAAGATTGGTTAAGGACTGTTAAATGATGTTAAGTGGCACTAATTCAATTCAGGATCTCAGTTTTGGCATACTCAATATAGGTGTCAACCCCGTTCAATATGTCCACCGTATCGAGTTGGAGATAAACGTCAGGCGGTACTCCAGCCTCAAAATTGAATCCATCGGTAAGAGTTCCTATGGTAGATGAGTAATTGCAATACCAGCCATTGGGAAGATCAAACCCAGCAGGAACCCCACTGCCCCCACCAGTTGTGTCACCCACAATCATCACATCCGGAATTGCCTTGATTGAAGCAGAGAAATAGCTTCCGGCACTGTACACTTTTCGATTCGTAAGTACTATAACCTGTCCGGGAAAATGTGGTGAGTCTGTATTGGGATCCAAGAAAATATTTTCCGCGGGGGCAAAATCGGCTGGACCCGGGCCAAATTTTTTCTGACTGGTATAAATGTGGGTTCGCTGGTCGATAAGTCTTGCCGCTAACTTTAACCCATTCTCAGGATTACCGCCTTCATTGTCCCTGATGTCAATGATCACACCCTTGACCCTTTCATGGTTAAATCGGTTGATTACAGTATCTAATTCCCAGTCTTTTACAGAACTTTGGAAGCTGCCATAGTAGATATAACCCACGGAATCAAATACCTGGTTGAGCAGGAATCCTGTAAACCTATAATCAGCTCCCAGATAATTTCTCTCCACAAGATCAAATGAAAAATTTGGTGCTACTTCGAGGTATGGAAAATACCTTGATATATCAAATTGTGATCTTAAATTGACATGCCCATCCTTGAGAGTATTGAGCATCTCTGCCATGACTTCAAAAAGTTGAGCGTCACTGGTGCCGGCATTGACCCTCGGCCTATAAACAGCATACACCGAGTCCCAGTTGATCTGCTTGAATTCAAAAAGGGAATATCGCTCACTCAATGTAGTCCATAGAAAATCAAAGCTGTTCTCAGGATCATTTGCTGCATCTTTCTCGAAAAAAACCTCTTCACACCCTGGGCCAATTAATATGAGTGCTGTGGCAAATATTATGAATAGAACTCTCATTATAAGTGGGTTAAAAGCGTGAATGTGAAGAAATGACCTGCTGATTGTGTTCTGACAGGGTCCTGGTAACTGTAGTAATCCCAGGTATAAGTAAACTTCATCAAATTGTTAGCCGACAATTGCATAGTCAGGTCCAGGGTTGATTTGATCCTGGGAAATCCCCAAAAGCTTTCCCAACTTCCACGTTGGAACATATCGCTTAAAAATGAGGCCTCATGGTCCAGAAAGTCGGGCACACCAGAAAACTCAGGTCTGATAACAAATGCCAGTATGGGAAAGTTAAGCGAGTAAGAGAAAGTAAGTAGCTTCTCCTTCTTTTTAGTAATTATACTTCGTTCAACACGACCTGTCCAAGAAAGTGGTACCAATGCACCTTCATAGTTGATGACACTATTGTCCCATCGTTCGTTATAACGCACATTTCCAAAAATGTAGGCATTTCCCCCCATGAAGAAACGATATTGCTCCGAGTTTATCACTGAAAACTCATGCAGGTAATTATACCCAATATCCGCCCAGTACAATTGAGCTCGAGGCTCGATAAACCTGGATCCAAAATTGTCTACATTGGCCTGTTTGGTTTTGACCCCACCAATCACCCCATTGATATAGACCTCCTGTATGGACAGGGGTTTCGATTTGATATAGTTGAGCTTGAAATTGAAATTAGTGCCCCTGTATCTAACAGGCATGACCAGATCATCTTTTACTTTGATGGATGCCAGGCCCAGTGTGAGTCCCAGGTAGGGATGATTGGATTTGGCTGCTGGGACGTCCTGCGCTTGTGTCAAATACGGACCGATCCAGAAGCAAAAGATGATAAGCAAAATGTTCCTCATAATATGAAGCATTTTTTAAGTATAGATTAACATCTCATTCAACCGGTTGACTCAATGAACAAAAATCTAAATGCAGAGATCCTTCTTCATCCATATAACCCCTGAAATGTTATGAATTACTCCAATGTGCTTCAATCGATCAATCGTTCCATTACTTCACACATGCCCTTTTTTATGAGTCTGATGATTGGGCTGAGGACCACTCCTCCTGTAATGGTTTTTCAAGATAAGCATTCACCTCAAATGCTCAAATGATGTTAAGCGGCACTAATTCAATTTTTCGGCAATCCAATGCCTGAAGTTCAGGTAATCAAGCTGTGAATCGTTTATCAATAGGGGCTCACCGAACAGTTTCTGCTTAAGAGTCTTAAACAGAGATTTGTGGTAGCTGTTGGGTTTGGTGCTTAACTTTGAAAAAAACCCCAATAGTACTTTTTCAAACTCCAGGAGTTTTCCTCTCTTTTTCAAGAACCAGCGGGTGGACTCCACAGCGTATCTCAAAACCGTAATATTGCCTAGTTCATAATGGATTATTAGGTTGAGAAAATGGGCGTAGCCCATAATGTCGTCCCGGATTCCCGAATAGCGTTGAACCAGGATGGGGTTTATGTCCGCCAGAGCGGCCGAAAACGAACCCTCCATAAAATAAAGATAGGCAAACTGGTAACGGAACAGCACGTGATACTCCAGGGGAATATGATCGTGGTATTGATCCAAAAATTTACGCACTTTGGGGATTAAAGCGACCCCTTGTTGATAGTGGCGGCTGTCTCGATAAGTTTCCAATTCCACATTATATGATCTTAACCACAGTTTCATGGTGGTCCTGCCTTTATCCTTTAAGGAGTATTTCTCAGGAATATCCCGTATCAATTGTAGCAAAGGGGGAATTTCACTAAGCCTCTTTTGATTGAGATAAAGACCGATTTTGTTGTTGATGGCGGTGATGTAAGCACCGGGATCTTCTTTCAGCTGATCAATCTCCGATTCCAGGAATTGGATCAAGTGATCCAGAGACTGTTCTGACTTGTCCGTTTCATCCAGGATGGTATGAGTAGTATATAACAGGTGGTAAAACAGGATGCGTGAACGGTAATTAGAAGCATGACGCTCATCGGCCAAATACGGATTTTCCAAAATCTCATGAAAATCTTTGTCCCCAAAACGATTGGCCAAGTTAATGGTGAGCGACCAGTATTCACAAAGATTCTCCAGATGCTGCAGAGCCTGGCGCTCTTGCTCAATCATATCATTGGTTTCCCTTCGACTTTGGGTGGCTCCTTTCCTCAACAACTGTACGCGACGCTTCCATCCCAATATTTCCAGCAAAGCCAATTGGTTGTCAAATTTGCGAGCGAGTTTTTCCGCACTGCGGATCGACTTTAAACACAACTCATATAAGTCTTTTTTGAACAAGATCTCAATGTCTTGCAAGTATCCATGGAGCTTTATTTCGGAGGAGTCCTCACTATAGAAATTTCTAAGGCTCTTTAAGATCAATTTCCGCAGATAGTTTTTTGTCACATGCATTTGACGACTAAACCTGTAATGCTGAAATTTCTTGCGGATCAGGGCTTCGTCAAAGTGGACCATTTTATCCATGGTTTCAAACAATAACCAGTAATTCTGATCGAATCCAGTATGCTGTGCCTGCAATCTGAAATAGCGCTTTTCGGATTTGCTGAGTGATTTGATCAAGGAAAATAAAGAATCCGAAACCTTCATAGAAATTTACAATATATATTATAAAATAGTCCATTAATATACAATATAGCCCGATTAAGTCTATATAGAATGCTACGTTTTTATAATAATTCATGAAAACTTTCGACTAGGAGGCCGTAATATTGAATACCGAATGAAATATCACATTTAACAATTTTAATCATGGCAAATGCAATTAACTGGTTTGAGATCCCAGCAAAAAATCTCGACCGTGCCTGCAAATTTTACGGTTCTGTTTTGAGTAGTGACATTCATAGAGAGGAAATCATGGGAACTCGTATGGGCTTCTTACCTCATGGGCAAGAAGGTGTTGGAGGTGCTCTGGTAGAAGGAGAAGGTTACGAGCCTTCTGACCATGGACCTCTGGTATATCTCAATGGAGGAGGTGATTTGGCCGAACCCCTAGCGAGGGTTGAATCCGCTGGAGGCTCTGTCATCGTTCCCAAGACTAAGATTTCTGACGAAATTGGCTATTTTGCCATTATCAGGGATACCGAAGGCAACAAACTGGCTCTTCACTCTCCTGCATAAACTTAACTGGTTGGGGTATACTTGGGATACTCCAACCATAATTTGCTAACCTATGACCTACTTCAACAATGATTTTGTCAAATTCTTCAAGGACCTGGAGAAAAATAACCATAAAGAATGGTTTGATAAGAATCGCAAGCGTTACCAGTCAAGTGTCAAGGATCCGTTTTATACCTTCGTGGATGAAATGATCACCCGCATTAATGAGCGGGATCCTAGCGTACAGATTACCGCCAAAGATGCTGTTATGCGAATAAACCGGGATATCAGATTTTCACCTGATAAAACTCCATATAATGTCCATTATGGGGCTATCATCTCGTCATCCGGTAGAAAGGACAAATCAGTACCTGGTTATTTTATAAGGTTCAGCCCTAAAATGATCGGAATATTTGGCGGTGCTCACGGTATTGACAAACATCAATTGCACAAAATACGCAGTGCTATTAAAGATGATCTGCCGAAATTCAAGAAACTCATCAGTCAAAAGCAGTTCGTGGAAAAATACGGTGAAATCCAAGGCGAAAAACATAAGCGTATTCCCCCTGAATTTCAGGAAGCAGCTTCTAAGGAGCCCTTGATTGCCAATAAGCAATTTTACTATATGGCAGAATTAAGCCCTAAGCTGATCGTGCAAGAAAACCTTCCGGATATATTGATGGACTACTGGGATGCCGCTCAGAACGTCAAGGACTTTCTGACAGAGGCAATGAAATAATGGAAGAGGTATTCAACGGTATTCTTATGGAAATTACCAAGGAATGTCCTCAAGTGCATCTGGGAAATATGATGCGCTCCCCGGCTTTGGCCTTGGAAAATAAGGTTTTTGCCTTTTATCACCGACAGAGCATGGTGTTCAAGCTGGACGAGCATGCCCCTTTTTATATAGAGAAGTTTCCTGGTGCTGACTATCTCAGTCCCTTTAAGAACAGGCCCCCCATGAAAGGTTGGGTGGTAGTACCGGCAGATTACCAGTATCATTGGAAGTCCCTTGCCGAGGAGGCTTATACGAATTTAGTGAGCTTAACAAAAAGATAATACCATGCCCATTATAGAATCTCAAATTACCATATTGGATCAGTTAAGTCTTCTTGAATCTGTAACGCCCAAAAGAATGTTTGGAGGAGTGGGCTTTTTCCAGGAGGGAAAAATGTTTGGCATGCTCAACAGCAAGAGTACTTTTTTGCTTAAAGTTGATGATAGTAATCGTGAGGATTATTTAGAGCTGGGGATGGCCCCATTTTCACATAATATGAACAAAAAGGGATCCATGCCTTACTATGAGGTGCCCCTGGATGTAGTTGAAAGCAAAAAGGAAGTTACCGGCTGGGCTCGTAAATCTATCAACATTGCACTGAACACTTAAATCGACCACTATGAAATTAATAGTTATTACCTCATTGTTTGTGGCATTCACAGTAGTACTATGCGCTCAACAAAAAGAATCTTTGAACACCGTAAGGAAAGCGGAAATTAACACTTTACACCAAGAGAAGGACGGGGTTTTATCCCCGGAAGAAAAATCTGAAATTGCCCAATATATGGCCACCACATGGGATAAATTGGAGTCCAGTGTACGCGATCTAAGTGACGCACAATGGTCGTACAAATCTGTAGATAGCGTTTGGTCCATTGCTGAAATATGCGAACATCTGGAAAAGTCAGAGATTGAATTGTTCAGTTTATTGACCGAAACCTTGGTAGCCTCTGAGGCATCACCTGATAAAGCTCCTGAGGTAGGACCAAAGACCGATATGGTGATGGAAGCGATCACCTCTCGGCAACAAAGAATTAAAACCCGTCCTAATCTAGAACCCACTGGAAAGTATGCTACTCCCGAAGATTTTCTGAAGAATTTCAAAGTATTACGCGAGAAGACTTTGAGTTATGCACAACAAACGGACCACGCCCTCCGCCATCACTTTGTTCCTTTCGGGCCTTTAGGTGACTTGGATGGCTACCAAATACTAATGTTCATGTCAGGTCACTTGGAGCGTCATAGCCAACAAATTGATGAAGTCAAAGTAGATCCAAATTACCCTCCGGCCTGATTATCTGTCGGCAATGACCATTTTGCGCATTTGGCTTTGCTTAGTGTCCTGTAATCGCAGGAAATAAACACCAGCGGCCAATTCCCCACTATCAAACGGTATTTCGTGCGTTCCCGGACTGTAGGTTTGATTGGTGATTTCCTGTATCTGAGCACCTTGCCCATTGAAAATACTAAGCCGCAAGGGGACACCTTTGCTTTCAAATCTAATAGTAGTCCTACCTACAAAGGGGTTAGGGTAGTTGTAGAGTGATAGCGAAGAACCTGGTGGCTCGGGAATTTCGGTAATGCGACCGATAATAGGCAAGTGCTGAAACTCTCCGAACATGACATTTTGTAAATCTTCACCAGTCACCTCAAACCAATCGGCCAGGATACTGGCATAAAGCGATCGGAAATCGTACTGCATGGGAATATTATCTTGAGGACCCACTTGGCTGGGAATCTGCGGATTTTGCCCCAAGATTATGGGGTTGACATTGGTGCCAAACAGAAACTGTGGTGCGGCCGCTCCATGATCCGTTCCAAAGCTGCTATTAGATCCAATGCGTCTTCCAAATTCCGAAAAGGTCATCCCCAGAACTCGTTCTTCTACCCCTAATTTGTCCAGGTCGTCCTGAAAAGCA
>JAOTYN010000278.1 GCA_029861825.1 Cyclobacteriaceae bacterium | reverse complement strand
TCCTTCCAGTGCAAATTTAGAGGCAGTATATATCCCGGCGAAAGGTATGATCATGCGTCCCATTACACTGGACACATTGATAACCAGCCCTTGGTTTCTTTGGCGCATGGACGGCAATACTGCACGTATCATGCGCTGCACTCCAAAAACATTTACTTCGAAGACCTTTTTGAATTGAGCGTCATCGAAAGCTTCCGTGTGCCCTCCCTGGCCTACTCCAGCGTTGTTGACCAGTACATCAACTGGACCCTCCAGCTCCACAGCTTTAGCCACAGCGGCTTGTACAGAGCTTTCGTCGGTCACGTCCAAATCCAAAAGGTGTAGTTTGCCTGATTTATCCTGAGCAAATTGGTTAAGCTTTTCCGCCTTGGCAGCATTACCTTCCGAAAGGTTGCGCATGGTAGCAAATACCGTATAGCCTTTTTCCAAAAGACGCTTGGTGATCAAAAGGCCAAAGCCGGTACTGCTTCCGGTTACTAGTACATTCTTCATTCTGGTTGTTTGATTAAGGTTATAAAAAGGATTGTACTTATATAAAAGGGAAAACCGACATTAGGTTACGCCTCATGAGGTATTTCTTTGCAAAGAGGTATCAGGCCTCTACAAGGTTATAGGCATGTAAGTCCAGGAATTGATCCCTGGATATTTCCCTTCTTAGGGATTTTCCTTAGTTCCTTCTTCCTCTAAAACTTCCCCTGGCAGGTCGGGTACCGCTCTGTTGTTGTCTTTGGTAGTTGTTATAGTTGCCACTGCGATAATTTCCTCGTTCCCGGGCTCGATAATCCCGAGTGGGAGCGGCCGAACGATTTGAAGAACGATTGGGAGTTCGTGAGTAATCCCGGGTATTCCCACTACCGGGTTGAGTACCTCTTGGCTGATACCGATTGTTCTGCGGCACCTTGGAACGTTGCGGTCCCAAATTACGATTGCCGGCGGCTCCCTGGCTGCGATTGCCAGTAGCCTCGTTAGCACGATTCCGGGCATTGTTTCTTTGTTCGGGACTTAAGTTGCCGGCGCGCTCCTGTGCTCGAGCTCTTTGCTCAGGAGTTCTATTATCGGCCCTTTCCTGGGCGTTTGCCCTTTGTTCGGGGGTAAGATTACCGGCGCGGTCCTGGACATTGGCTCTTCGGTCCGCATCGATATTGCCTGCTCTTTCTTGAAGTTGATCACGTTGTTCCTGGCTGATATTATCCGTACGGTTCTGAATGTTGTCACGTTGTTCTTGACTGAGGTTGTCCTGTGAAACGGGATTCCAGTCACCATCACCACGCTGATACCAGTTATCTCCTTCTTTTTTGAATACATTGCCATCTTTACCCACATAGAGATCGCCTGCTTTATTCTTTCCCGCGAAAGCCTGGCCGTCTTCACTTCTAAACCCAGCGCCCCTGGCTCCTTCGGAGGTTTCAAAACCGTAGCGGGTGCCGTTTTCATCAGTATAGTGACCCGTGCGTGCCCAGTCATCACCCTTGCCCACCACAGATTGCCCCCATTGCCCATAGGGGTCGTGTCCCTGACGAGTGGCACCGTAGGTTCCGGTCCTGGAGTTATAAGCCCCGGCTCTGGTAGCCCCTTCGCCATAGCCTTGTGCTGTTTGAGCATAGGCTCTGGTTCCAGTCCTGGGATTATAAGCAGCGGCTTCGCCTACTCCCCCATAAGGACCCCAGGCAGACCTGCCTCGGGCATAGGTTCCGGTTCGCGGGTTATAAGCGGCACCTCTACCGGCTCCTCCATAAGGGCCATATACCCGGGCCTGACGACCGTAGGCACCCGTGTAAGGATTGTAAGTAGCCCGGAACCCATAACTGTAGGGATATCCGTAGTACCTAGGGTATCCGTATCCCGGATAATAGTAATAGGGAGGATAGTAATATCCGGTTCCGTAAAATGGTACTCCAAAAGATATATGAATCCCCATATAGCCGGAAGTATACCCAAAAGTTACATAAGAAGAGGTGTACCCGTAACTATGAACATAGGAGACATGGTACACCGGACAGGTAGGCGGGATGGCATAGATAGGAGGTGGAATATAGGTACAGGTTGCCCACCCGTAAGTAGGATAACTGGAAATGAACCATGCTCCCTGATAACAGAGGTAGTACTTATCATCATAGTGGATCACGTCATATTGTGAGTTGGAGGCATAGCTCACTTTTGAGTCATCGATCTGCTTGAACTTGGGTTCCCCATCATACTTCACTTCTGGTGGTTGGGCGTCTCTGCTCAATTGTGCAGTTTGAGGTATCATAGCTTGAATAGCCGCTTCTTTAGCTTGTATGGTGCCGGGAATTGAAGAAAGAACATGTCCCCATTCACTTTCTTCAGGAATATCTGCAAATGACCCAGGCATATCATTGGTTGCGAACTCCCAAGGCCCTTGCATAGAGCCTGCCCTGAACCATCGACCTGACACCAGGAAGTAGTATTGATCATTTTCAGCATAGTAAAAGAGATCAGCTTCGGTATTAAGAACAGCCTTCACACCAGTTGCCCCTTCAATGGCCTTGAATTTAGGTGGTCCGTCAAGTAGCAACAGTTCTGCAGGTTCGGTGCTAACAAATACCCTGGGGGAAGGAGCATCCACGGTTTTTGCAGGGACTACGTTCTTTAAATCTTCCCAACCTTCCTTACTGGCTAGTTTGTTAAATTCCTTAGGTAACTCGGTGGTTTTCTTAAAAGGTGCGCTAAGCGTTTCCGCTTTTAACCACATGGAATCATTTAATAAATAGATAGATCCTTCTTTTTCATGTTTGAAGGCTTGCCAATTGGTATTCACGGCAAATTTCAGATTTTTAACTTCTGTTTCTACCCAAATGGGTTTGCCATCGGTAATTACCAAGACCGCGTGCGGATTGTCACTGTAATAAATGGCCGGAGGTTCCGTGTTCGTTGCGGTTCCTTGGAGATCAAATATCTCTTCATCCACCATGGCGATCATACGGTCCAGCGAGATCACTTCCGGAGAGCTCTGAAAGGCCTTGAGACGGTCTTCTATTTTTTGTTCTAGATCGGGGTTCACACCATCAAATTTCACGTCCTCTACTTCCCGTTCATAGATCAGTACCGATCTAGACTCCAAGTCAGTTTCGGTTTTGGCTTTGATCTTAACCGCGCCTACGAAAGACTCTCCTTGGTTTTTCGGGGCAATTTCCAGCGCTACCCAAGCGCCTATTTCCCGGAATTCGTCCCAACGGTAGATTTGTGGTTGGTGGAAGGTAAGGGTAGCCTTGTCGGTATTGACAGTTCGAGGCCACCCTCGGTCTTGAATGATAAGACTGTCAGAGTTAATGTCGGATTGGGCTTTTAAGGGGAGTGCAAAAAATAAAGCAGGACCGGCCAGTAGCAGAAAGAAGTTCTTTTTCATCTTTATGAGATTAGAGAATTTTAAAATTACCGCTCAGGGAATGAAATCCCAAATCTCAGCTCCAAATAACAAAGAAACTCCAAATTCCAAAGGACAAATGCCAAACCACTCCCTAAATCCTCTGAGATTTTGAAATTGCTGCTAGTTAATTTCGGTATCCGGTATCCGGTATCTGGTGTCCGGTCCCCGGTATCCGGGATAAGCAAGTAAGAACAATATACTATGGGTAAATTTAAAGAATTAACAGTATGGCAGAAGCATTAGATTTGACAGAGGCCGTCTATAAGGTAACCAGAGAGAATACCTTTGGAAGAGATTTCGGATTAATAAATCAAATTCAAAGAGCGTCTGTATCAATTGCATCCAATATTTCCGAGGGTGATGAACGAATGACCAATAAAGAGTCAATCTATTTTTTCAATGTTGCGAAGGGGTCGGCAGCTGAGGTAATTACTCATTTGCATATCGCCTACCGGATTGGTTATCTTAACCAAGATACTTTTAGGGAATTAGAAAATAAAACTGATAAGATCGGCGCCACTCTTAACAGCTTAATCAGAGCCAGGCAAAATCACCGCAACAAAAACTAACAAGTCCGGCCACCGGCCACCGGTAACCTCTCCACGTGTTTGATTTTGGAAATCGAAACAAAGTCTGCCCTTATCGTTTAAATGCCATGAAATGATTTCGCATATTTAATTCTCATTTTATTCTCAATAACGAAATGTCCCTTGAAACCAAACCGCAAAATTCTGCAGGATCCATTATAGCCATAACCTGCTTACTGTCCATGGGTTATGCAGTGCTGCGTTATCACGTTATGGGCCCGGTGCCCTGGAAGGACTTACCCTTCTTTATTATCAATAAAGGGATAGCCTTGGGGGCATTTATTTTGCTAACCTTCAATTTTGGATTTGGTCCACTTAAAAACCTGGGCGTAAATGTACCTTCGGGATGGCTAAATGCCCGCAAAGCCTTAGGGATGACAGGATTTTTACTGGTGTTGATACATGCGTTAATAAGTTTCCTGTTGTTCAATCCGGCGGTTTATGAAAAATTCTTTCTGGAAAACGGCACTCTTACGTTGTTGGCAGGCCTCAGTATGCTGGGCGGTGTGCTGTCATTTGTGGTTTTGTGGGGATATAATTTGAGCTTTCAAACACACTTGCGTGAGGACCAGGCGTTCATTCGATTTATTACTTCCCGCAGGTTCTTATTGTTTGCCATGTTGCTGGGAGCAACTCATTTATTTTTTATGGGCTATCAGGGATGGATGAATCCTGCCGGGTGGCATGGTGGTTTGCCTCCCATTAGTTTGGTGGGCTTTGTTTTTTTTGCTGTAGGATATATCATTAACGTGTTCGGTCGAAAATAGTAATACTATGAAAAAGATATTCAAAGAGCCCTTAGTTCATTTTTTATTGATTGGTTTAGGATTTTTTCTGCTGTTTGAAATGGCAGGCGACTCCGAAGAGCAGGATTCTAAAACAGTAGTAGTGAACAAGGACGTGTTATTAAAACATTTGCAATACCGCTCCAAAGCCTTTAACGCAGAAGTATTTGAAGAAAAATTACAGGAGATGCCCCAGGAAGAACTTCAACGGATGATTGATGACTACATTCGCGAGGAAGTACTATACCGGGAGGCAGTAGCCATGGGAATGGATCGTGAAGATTATATTATCAAACGCCGATTGATCCAAAAAGTGGAGTTCATTGCCGAAGGAGTAACCGAAGCAGTGGTAGAGCTTACCGAGGAGCAGATCCAGAAGTATTTTGAGGAGTATAAGCAGGACTATCATATTCAACCCTTCACTACCTTCGCCCATATATTTTTTGAGCTGGACAAAAGAGGGTCGGCTGAGGCAGAGAAATTAGCTAAAGCCGAACTGGAATATCTTAACAATTATAAAGTAAGCTTTGATAAAGCCACCAGCAGGGGAGACCGGTTTTATTATCACACCAATTATGTAGAAAGAGAACCCGACTATGTAGCCAGCCATTTCGGTCCGCAAATGACCGAGGCCATTTTTGAAGCTTCCCCCAGCAAAGAGCAATGGATTGGTCCTTTTCCTTCTGAATATGGATACCATCTGGTGATGGTCACCAAGATAGAGCCCGCTAGAGATCCGGAATTAGATGAGATCAGAGCCAGAGTGGAAGACGACGCCCGGCGCTGGCATCTCCGCCAAAAGAATGACGAGATGATTCAAGATATCATTGAAGACTATAATGTTAAGGTCACTTATGAGCAAGGTTAAGACAAGAAAGCGTCGACGATTGACGGTAAACGGTGGACGGTACCCGGCGCAGATTAGGCAGGCTTGGCCCCTGACCGCCATCTCCCCCTCTCCGAGGGGGTCAGGGGGAGGCATTTCCCCCTCTCTGAGGGGTTTAGGGGGAGGTTTGCTGCTGAGCTTGTTCCTACTTCTAACACCACTTTTGTCCCATGCCCATGAAAGCCGTCCACTATTCGTAGAGATCACCGAGACTTCATCCGGGGTATACGAATTACAATATAAAATTCCCTCCTCGGTGCCCGACTTCAATTTGCCGTTAATCAG
>JAOTYN010000277.1 GCA_029861825.1 Cyclobacteriaceae bacterium | reverse complement strand
AAACTGGAAATACCCTCCTTTGATCACGTATAATGGCTTCCACCATTTGAGCGGCGGCCGCTCCCGGTGCATACCAGGCGGAGGTTCCCATTAGTTTTACCAATTCTCCTCCACCTTTCTTGGTACGTTCAATAATAGCCTCCAGAGTATCGCCATCGATCAATTCCGTTACCGGGATCCCTCCCACGGTGGTATACCGGGGTAAGGGAACCATGGTGTCACCATGTCCTCCCATCAGTACAGCCTGAATATCTTTAGGACTTACATTCAAGGCCTCCGCTAGGAAGGAGCGATAACGGGCAGTGTCCAGGATCCCCGCCATTCCCATTATTCTGGTACGGGAGAGCTTAGAGGTAAGGTGTGCTTGATAGGTCATCACGTCCAAGGGATTGGACACGATGATCAGGATAGCGTCGGGGGAATGGGCAATAATATTTTCAGTTACGGATTTTACAATGCCTGCATTGGTAGAAATCAGGTCATCGCGGGTCATTCCTGGCTTGCGGGGAATTCCGGAAGTGATCACCACTACCTCCGATCCAGCAGTTTTGGTATAGTCGTTGGTAGAGCCAATAGTACGAGTATCGTAAAGATTGATTGGAGATTTTTCCCAAATATCCAATGCCTTTCCCTCTGCCAGGCCCTCCTTGATATCCACTAATACTACTTCATTGGCAATTTCACGATAGGCCAAAACATCCGCACAGGTTGCGCCGACATTACCGGCTCCAACTACAGTTACTTTCATTTCTTAAATTTTTAAGGTTCTGAGAATCATTCTTAAGGGAGGGCTAATTTACGACCTGCACTCTTACAAACCAAAAATTATCAAGGGCTTAATTCTAGGGCCAGAGCACCTGTAGCACTTACTCTTGAAGCGCATTGTTTATGGTGATTTCCAACACCTTTTCGGTTTGCTGGGTAATTTTAAATCTGTCGTCAATTCTAAATCCTACTACCCATACAATATCCTCTCCGGAGGTCACCACCTGCACCTCATCTTTGAGATTTAATGGGACCTTCACATCAACCAATAAATCGCTAACCTTTTTGCGATGTGACATACCTAAGGGATGAAACCAATCGCCCGGCTCCCAATTTCTTACTCGTAAAGGAAACTGCAAGCTCTCCAGATCAAAGGCGCCCGTGCCGTCATCGACTTTAATGGAAAACGATTTGGCCTCATGCCTGGCCAGAGTCCAGGTTTTGTTCCCCTGCTGATAGCTTCCGGAAGTATTATCTATGGTGAAACCAGACAACGATTGTTTATTAAGAGGGGTAATGACAAGGTGATGTCGGTCTACATTCAATTGAAAGGTCGAAGAAATAAACTTACTGCCTGACTTACCCAGGGTGTCGGCTATTTTAATCACCTGTTGATAGTTAAAGCCATATTCATTTAGAATCTGAAACCAGATCGGCAAAGGTTGTGAAGTTAGTAAAGAAGTATCGATCCAGATGTGATCTCCTTTTTGAATGAGCAGGGTGGCTTTGATCTCCTCAACCTTTCTCAGAAACACCGTTTCTGCCACGCCGATGACTTCAGCCGAGGCATGGGCAGTTTGTTCCAACTTGGGGTTGATCTCTTTTAATATAGGAATAACCTTATTGCGAATTAGATTCCGCTGATAGTAATCGGACTGATTGGAACTATCTTCCCGCCAGCTGATCTGACTTTTTCGGGCATAATCCAGGATCCGTTGTTTGGTAGCAAAAAGTAAGGGACGGATAATGTTACCTCTTTTAGGAGCAATACCGTGCAAACCGGCCAGTCCCGTGCCCTTGGTGAAATTCAGGAGCATGGTCTCCAACTCATCATTTTGATGATGGGCCGTCACCACCCATTGATAATCCGATGATGCTAACAATTCTTCGAACCATTGATAGCGAATCTCGCGAGCCGCCATTTGCAATGAGATCCTTTTGCTCCGAGCATAATCTGCAGTGTCCACACGCTTGTGGTAATAGGGTACTCCCCAGGATTCGGCAAGGGATTTAACGAACTCTTGGTCTAGCTCAGCGTCCTTTCCCCTTAAAGTGAAATTTACATGAGCCAGTCCTATGGAAAATCCTTGATCCCGGAATAGATGAGCCATTACCATGGAATCCACCCCCCCACTAACGGCCAACAAATATTGGTCCTGAAGAGGCGTTTTAATGGTGTTTTTAATAAAGTGGGAGAATTGTTTTTCCACCGGCGTTGGCTTGGCAACATCTTTGTTACCAATTATTTGTTATAAATTTGCTGTCAGTGGTAAAGTTATCAATTTATTGGGTTTCACTGTGCTTAGTGCTTGGCACTCAAATTACAGCTCAGGACAGGGTCAAATTGGACCGGGCTGAATATTTGGAAAATGGTGAGCTGAATGGACAGAAGTTCGACAAAGTGATCGGTAATGTGGCGTTTTCCCAGAAGGAAACCCGCATTTTCGGTGACTCGGCTTTTTTCTATAAGGACAAAAACCAGGTGGAGATCTTCGGCCGGGTACGGGTCTTAGAAGGAGATTCCATAACCATAACCGGCAAAAAGCTTATTTATGACGGCAACTTTAAATTGGCTCAAATGAGAGAGAACGTGGTATACCGGGACCCGTCCATGGTCCTCACCACCGAATTTCTGGACTACGACATGGTGGAGCACCTGGCTTATTATTTCGATGATGGCCGATTGGTAACAGAAAGCAACGTTCTTACCAGCAAGAAAGGATATTACGATACCGAGGCTCGTTTTGCTTCTTTTAAAGATAGCGTGGTGCTTAAAAACCCCGACTATACTGTGGAAGCCGATACCTTCCAATTCAACACCGTAAGCGAGGTGGCGTACTTTAGAGGTCCTACTTTGATCACCGCTAAAAATGGTACCATATTGAATGCCGACGACGGTGGAGAGTACGACACCCGCCAGGATATTTCCAATTTTTCCGGTGCCGCCATTGAAACACCCAAGTATCTCTTAAATGGAGATGAACTTTACGGCGATAATATTAATGATTATTATACGGCCACCGCCAATGTGACCCTTACCAGTAAGAATGAGAATGTGATCATTACGGGCGACCACGGGAAATACTGGAAGGCCCAAGGCCTGACCAAAGTATACGGTAATGCCTTGATGACAAAGGTATTTGCCAATGATACCTTGTTTATGTCGGCCGATACCCTGATCAATATTGAAGACTCCATTCCTTCCAATGAGCGGTTATTAGCATTTTATAATGTGCGTATCTACAAACCTGATCTGCAAGGCAAAGCTGATTCATTGAGTTATCAGACAGCAGATTCCCTGATCTACATGTACCGCGATCCCATCCTTTGGAATAATAACAATCAAATGGTATCGGATACCATCAGCATTCTGATTGAATATGGGCAGGTTTCCAAAATGTTCATGGATACCAAAGCCTTTGTGGCCTCAGAATCGGCAGAGGAACACTACAATCAAGTTAAAGGCCGGCATATGATCGCTTATTTCGATAAAGGTTTATTAGAAAAGGTGGATGTAAACGGCAATGGTGAGAGCATCTATTTTGAGCTACAGGGTGATTCCTTGGTAATAGGCATGAACAAAGTAATTTGCAGTGATATGAAACTACTGTTTGAGAACCAGGATATCACCGATATTATCTTTTACAGTCCGGATGGCAGTTTTATTCCGTTTCATGAGATTTCCCCGGCAAGCACCAAATTGGAAAATTTTATTTGGAGGCCTGCGGAAAGGCCCACCCGCAATACGGTATTACGAATTCAGCGCTATACTCCGGGTGTACCGGAAAACTATGATGAGTTGATGCAACAACAACAAGACTAAAGGGGGCGTTACACCCAGGGGAAGGGATATTTTCAGGATAATTGTTAAAGGAGGTTAAAGCCTCTTATTAGATTGTAAAATAGATATTAGAGCTATATATTTGCAGCCCTATGCGGAGCATAACAAAAGGTAGGATTTTTGGGGTATTGCTGGCGGTATTGTTACTGTTTGGATGCAGTGATTTTAGAAAACTGCAAAAGAGCACGGATTGGCGTGAAAAATACGACGCCGCGGTACGCTATTATGAGAGAGGCGAAAAAAGCGACTATATTAAGGCCAGCATCCTGTTTGAGGAGATATTACCGTTGATAAGAGGTACTGAAGAGGCTGAAAAAGCCAATTTTTATTACGCATACTGCCATTTTCATCAAACTCTTTATGTAGAGAGTGCTTTTTACTTCAAAAACTTTTATGAAACGTACAGCCGCAGTGAGTTTGCTCGGGAAGCCATGTATTTGCATGCACACTCCCTTTTCCTGGACTCTCCCGTAGTGGAACTGGATCAATCCAGTTCGGAAGAGGCCATAACCGCCATGCAGCAATTCCTCAACCGGTTTCCCAACAGCGAATATACCCTGCAAGCGAACAATACTATTAACGAATTACAGATTAAACTGGAGAAAAAAGCCTACAGTAATGCTGTTTTGTACAAGAAATTATCTCAGCATAATTCTGCGGTGATTGCCTTTGAAAACTTCAATAAAGATTACCCTGACAGCCAATTGAATGAGGAAATCAACTTTTTAAAACTGGAATCACAATATTTATACGCCAGACGTTCCATTTCTACCAGGCAAAAAGAACGCTATGAATTAGCCATAGATTTCTATAATTATTTCATTGAGAACTATGCAAATAGTACCTTTGCAAAAGATGCCCGCAAAATTTATGACGATTGCAGGAAGTGGATCGACGAAACGGCGGCAAAAAAAGAAGAAGTAGATACTAATAGTAATTGAAAAATGGGAAAAGCATCAATCATCACCCGCGATATTGATAAGTTGGCAAATGCCACCGGTAATGTTTACCAATCCGTGGCGGTAATCTCTAAAAGAGCTCGTCAGCTTTCCACTCAGATAAGGGAAGAATTGAGCGGCAAATTAGCAGAATTTGCCTCTACCGTAGATAATCTGGAAGAGGTATTTGAAAACCGTGAACAAATAGAGATCTCGAAATTCTATGAGAGGATGCCCAAGCCCTCCACTGTGGCTACCGAGGAATTCTTGGACGATGAGATCAGGTATCGTATTCCAGAAGAAGATGTAGAGCAACCTAGCGCACTGTAAGGCTTTCCGATGCTCGGTAGCAAGAAGATTCTGCTAGGAGTATGCGGCAGCATTGCTGCCTATAAAGCCGCACTTTTAGTGCGTTTATTGGTCAAGGCAGGGGCAGAAGTGAAAGTTGTCATGACCCAGGCAGCCACCGAATTCATCAGCCCCCTTACCCTATCCACCTTATCAAAAAATCCCGTACTTATTGAGTTCCATGAAGGCTCAGGCAGCTTATGGAATAATCACGTAGAACTGGGCCTTTGGGCAGATCTCCTGATCATGGCCCCTGCTAGTGCTAACACTATAGCCAAATGCAGTACGGGAGTCTGTGATAATCTGCTGTCGGCGGTTTATCTTTCCGCACGCTGCCCGGTATTTTGGGCACCAGCCATGGATCTGGACATGTATCAACACCACTCCACTCAGCAGAATATGGAGCGATTACGGCAATTCGGCAACCACATTATCGAAGCTGAACATGGAGAACTAGCCAGCGGACTGGTAGGCACCGGCAGAATGGCGGAACCGGAAAACATACTACAAGCACTCGCCCAACATTTCGAGCTGGATCAAGCTTTGCAAGATAAAAAAGTGTTGATCACAGCAGGCCCTACTTATGAAACTATTGATCCGGTAAGATTTATCGGGAATCACAGCAGTGGTAAGATGGGGTACGCATTAGCTGAGCAAATGGCTCATATGGGAGCCTCCGTAACCTTAATAAGTGGCCCCAGTATTCAACGTACCCAACACCCGAATATCATTCTGGTGAAGGTCCAGGAAGCCCTTGAGATGTACGAACAGGCCGCACAGACCTTTGCTGATTGCGACATTGCTATTTTTGCCGCTGCGGTAGCCGATTATACCCCGGTG
>JAOTYN010000276.1 GCA_029861825.1 Cyclobacteriaceae bacterium | reverse complement strand
CAACAGGTAGACCAGCAAATTGAAAGATTAACGCCTATGGTGGGTAAGTACATCTACGGTTTCAACCGGGATACGCTGCCTAAAGTGTTGGGGGACTTACTAAAAAACCGAGGACTTACGATCTGCAGCGCGGAAAGTTGTACCGGAGGTGCGGTTGCCAGTGCCATTACCTCCGTTCCCGGAAGTTCGCAGTACTTTATGGGATCGGTGGTAGCCTATCACAATCACATAAAAACCTCGGTGCTGAATGTGAGCCCTGAAACCCTAGCCACATACGGTGCCGTCAGTGAAGAAACCGTCCTGGAAATGGCACACGGAGCTCAAAAGGTATTGAATGCGGATGTAGCCATCGCCACCAGCGGTATTGCCGGACCTGACGGCGGCACTCCAGAAAAACCCGTAGGTACTATCTGGATGGCAGTTGCCTATAAAGATCAGGCCATAGCCAAGAAACTAAATCTGTTTAAGGACCGGGCTATAAATATCCGCTATACCTCCTCAGCAGCCCTCAATCTGGTACGTCAAAGATTGTTGGAAATGGATGGAGAAAAGTTATGAATTAGCTAAATTTGCAAAGCACAAAACAACATTAGAACAAAGTAAATGCTATGGGCAGAGTAGAAATGGTAATGCCAAAAATGGGTGAAAGCATAATGGAAGGCACCATTTTGACTTGGTTAAAAAAGGTAGGCGACCCCATAGAGCAAGATGAATCGGTGTTGGAAGTGGCTACGGACAAAGTGGATACGGAAGTGCCCTCCACCCATGCTGGCATCTTACAGGAAATACTGGCTCAAGAGGGTGAAGTAGTTGAGGTAGGCAAACCGATTGCCATTATTGAAACCTCCAATGGGGCACCTGACAACGGACGTGAAGCCCAGGAATCGGTAAACGAGCCTTTGGAATCGGCAGTGGAAGTAGCCCAACCTGAGGTAGTGGCGGCCCCGATCGACACTCCAGCCGTGTCTACTGTGACCACTGAGGCGCCATCCGACGGCAGATTTTACAGCCCTCTGGTTAAGAACATAGCTAAAAAGGAGCAAATCCCTGTTGAGGAACTGAATACCATACCGGGTACTGGAAAAGCCGGTAGAGTAACCAAAAAGGATATACTGGCCTATCTGGAGCTTAAAGGCAAGCCCACCGACAGTTCGTCTGTGACTGAATCAGTGGCGGCACCGATGGCTATTAGCGGTGAAGATGAGATTATCGAGATGGATCGAATGCGCAAAATGATCGCCACCCGCATGGTTGAATCCAAGCGCATTTCCCCACATGTTACTTCATTTGTAGAAGCTGATGTTACGGCTTTGGTTTCTTGGAGAAACCGCTATAAAACCAGCTTTAAAGAGCGAGAAGGTGATAACCTTACCTTCACGCCCCTGTTTATTGAGGCCGTGGTCAAGGCTATTAACGACTACCCTATGATCAATATAAGTGTGGACGGGGATAAGATAATCAGGAAAAAAGATATCAATATAGGCATGGCGGTCGCCCTGACTAATGGAAATTTAATAGTCCCTGTAATAAAGAACACCGATAGGCTAAGCTTGGTAGGACTGACCAAAAAAGTTAATGATCTTGCCAAAAGAGCGCGTAACAACCAATTAAAACCCGATGATTTATCCGGCGGCACTTATACCATATCCAATGTGGGCTCCTTCGGCAATGTCATGGGAACACCTATTATCATGCAGCCGCAAGTTGGCATCCTGGCATTAGGAGCCATAACCAAGAAGCCGGCGGTGGTGGAAACCTCCTACGGCGATGCTATCGCTATTAGACATAAAATGTTCCTGTCTCATAGCTACGATCATCGCGTGGTAGATGGATCACTTGGGGGCATGTTTGTACGCCGGGTAGCGGACTATTTGGAACGTTTCGACACCAGCCGGACTATTTAAGAAGCTGTCCATTTCTTTTCGTATTTTTATTTGTTAATTTACGATTACAACTAAGCTATCGGTCTTGTAGCTGTCCCCATACTGGCACAATTTTTACATGACTCGACAAGAGGCGTTAGAATATCTCAACCTGCCTGCCAATTCCAGTGATCAGCTGGTACGTAGACGCTATCTGGAACTCCACAGAGATTACCAGAAGGCTATTACTAATGCTCCATCCGACCATTTTAGAGCGCTATACCGGGAAAATCTAGACAAAATAGAGGAGGCTTATTTGCTGATGAAGAGCACTATGTCTGCTGAAGTATCCTCCGATGACACTCCCATCAGCACCGAAGAACAGGTTCAAAAAAGCATCAAGGACGCCCAGGTTTTGATCAATACCTTTATGGGTGATAAATCGGGCCAAACCCAGCTGGATCAGGCCAGTCAGTCCCAGATTTTACATTATATAGATCAAATCTCCTCGCTGCAGGAGTTTTTGAAAGAAGAACAGGTAAAGCAAGACCCGGCTGAACCTTCTGCTACCGAGAAGTTGGTGTTAACAGCTGCTTTATCCGCCACTCCACTACCAGAGCAAGAGAGTAGTAATACCTCTGAACCGCCAGAAACCCCGCCCAAGCCTACTGTTGAAGCACCAGCTAGTGGCCCTCCCCCCGTAATAACGGATTCGCCTGAAGCAACACCACCTGAAGCAACACCAGATGTAGAATCCGAAAACCAGAACATTAAAATTAATCCAACCAGTACCTTTGGGACTGCAGCTCAACCAAGTACAAATAAATCATCCTCATGGTTTAATGAAAATAACCTTGAGGAGCGTTCCAAGTCATTTAACCGGTTGGTGATGGGCAGTATCTTCGTGGTATTTCTGGGTGGGATTGGTGGACTGTTTTACATGGTGTACCCCGTGATATTTCCTCCTCCTCAAGATGCTGAGCCCACCATATTGGCGGAAGCACCACAGAAATCAATTCCCCATATAGTGGGTGACGAATTCTTCAGAACCGGGAACATTCTTGAGGCATTGGTCCAGTACACCCTGGCCTTAGCCGAGGACCCTGAAAATGGTTACTTATTACAGCAGGTTGACAGCTGTAAATCGTTGTTAACCACACAACAAGCAGGGTTGTCGGGGCTTTCCCCAGCTGAATCCCAGCCGCTATCACCGGAAACCACTCCACCTAATCGGTTCACCCCCACTGAAAATAGCCAAGCCAACAGCGCCAATCGCTTCCGAGGTGACGAACCTACAGCGAGTGACGATATCAACTGGAGTGAAAGTGGTGGTGATAGTGAAAATATCAATCAGCAATTAGAGGACTCCGGCCAGTCAGCCCTGGTGCAGGATGTAGCGAATCCTGTACAAATCGACAGCAGCCTGCTGCTGGGCCCCAAAACCTCTGGAACGATAATTCCAGTGATTGATGAAAACAAGATTTATAGCATCGTAGAGGAAAAACCAGAGCCTATTGGTGGGTACGAAAAATTTGCCCGCTTTACTGCACGCCGAATAAAATACCCGGCTGATGCTTATAAGAACCGGGTCTCTGGTATCGTTATCGTTCAATTCATCGTTCATCGTGACGGTAGTACCTCAGGCGCCAAAGTGGTCAAAGGGATTGGTTATGGTTGTGATGAAGAAGCTTTGAGAGTGGTAAAGCTTTTTTCAGGATGGATGCCAGGTAAGATTAACAGTACCATCGTCAATACCAAAGTGGCCGTTCCCATCATTTTTAAGTTGGCTCATTAATTACCTCCAACAGCTCTTCTAAGGTCCTGTAAACCTGACTCAATTCATCATCCGTGATCACATAAGGAGGCAAAATGTAAACAATATTTCCTAGGGGTCGTAAAAGCACCCCCCTGGAAAGAAAAAAAGGATACAACCGGTGTCTGGCCTCATTTACATAGGACGATTTTTCGTCGGATTTTATTTCAATGGCCAGAATGGTGCCCAGATGTGTTATTCTTTGTAAACCTTGGTGCCCCGACAGGCGTTGCTTGAATTCTTTATGCAAGGCGCTGATTCTTTTTATATGCTGTTGGCATTCTTCCGAAACCAGCAGGCTAAAGCTTGCATTGGCGGCGGCACAAGCCAAAGGATTGGCCGTGAAGGAATGTCCATGAAAAAATGTTTTGAGAATATCCTGATGTAGATACGCCTGCTGGATCGCCGCGGTACAACTGGTAGCACCCAGAGCCATGGCTCCCCCAGTAAGACCCTTGGATAAACAAATAATGTCCGGCTTATGGTTGAGATAATCGCTGGCAAACATCTTACCCGTCCTGCCGAACCCGGTCATAACCTCATCAGCAATACAAAGCACATGGTGCTCACGAGCCAATTCAATCAAAGTATCCAGGACTTCCGGCGCATATTCCCGCATTCCCGATGCTCCCTGAATTAACGGTTCAAATATAAAGGCTGCTACCTGTCCGCTTTTGAGAATATCCTTAAAATGCTGAATACTCTCATCAACAGCATCCCCTGTGGGTAATGGTATGAATTCCACATCAAATAAGTAAGGCCAAAACGGGGTAGTAAAAGCCCCTCTTTCTCCTAACGACATAGCCCCAAAGGTGTCACCGTGATAAGCTCCTTCCAGGGCTATGACCCGGCTCTTGCTGATATTTTGGTTATGCCAGTATTGCAGCGCCATTTTCAAACCCACCTCTACAGCAGTGCTACCATTGTCGGAGTAGAATATCTTGCTTTGATTACCAGGTAAAATTGACAACAGGTTCTCTGCCAAGGTTATGGCGGGCTCATGGGTGCAACCGGCAAACATGACATGCTCCAGTTGCTGCGCCTGTTGGGCAATCGCTTGTGCGATAGCCGGATGACTGTGGCCATGCAGGTTGACCCACCAGGAAGCAATGGCATCAATAATCACCTGGCCGTCTTCGGTTATTAGTCGGGCTCCCTCTGCTTGGGATATCACCAGATTCTCCGTACTTCCCACCAGTGGCGTGAAAGGATGCCAAATAAATTCTCGGTCTTTATCTTTTAAACCGGTTGCCAGTTGTTTTTCAATTCCTGTGCCCATGCTGATATTTTTTGGGAATTTATTTTACTGTTTGCCTCCAAATGTAACCATTGGCGTACCCCGCTCTTTTCTATGATGACAGACTCTGAGTGCTCATTGCGGTCTCCGTTGAATATGATCCCTCCCAGAGTTAACCCGTGTTGCTTCAGTACTTCAATGGTCAGCAAGGAGTGATTAATACATCCTAAATACAAGCGAACCACTAAAATAACCTGATCCGCAAACTTCTTAGCGATATCCAGCAGTAATTCCTGTTGGTTAAGAGGGACCATTAGCCCCCCGGCCCCTTCAATGATCAAGTCTGTATCATAATCCGGTAGCTTGATATCTTCCAGGCGCAGGCTTAATCCTTGGTGAGCCGCGGCCTGATGGGGTGAGGCAGGTTCTTCCAACAACCAATGCTCCTGGTGAAACTTACTGTGTGGGTTACTAACTAATGAGGCTACAGTCTCGGTATCGCGAGGGTAACCGCATTGCACCGGTTTCCAATAATCCGCTGCCAGAGCTTCCGTAAGTACCGCGCTCACCACGGTTTTTCCTACATCGGTATCTATACCGGTTACAAAGTATCTCATTTCAATTGGTTCGCAATAACTTCTGATAGGGACTCGATTTGCTTTGCAGTATTAAAACTGTGCAGACTTACCCTCAGTCTTTCCTCACCCGTTTTGACGGTGGGAGATAGAATGGGCCGAATATCAAAACCTTGTTTCCGCAGGATGTCCGAAAAGAGCTGGGCCTGTTTATTTCCCTTTACGGGAATTCGTTGGATAGGGCTGTGAACATTTACTCCCGCCATTTGATTTCCTATTAATTCTCTGTATAACTCTATATTTTCCTTAAGCTTCGCGGCTAATTGGGGATGATCCTTAATATACTTCCAGGCACAATCTATACTGGTTATGACGGTATCGGGTAAGGCGGTGGTATAAATAAAAGGGCGGGCAAAATTGATGAGGTAGTTGATCAGTACTTCACTGCCCAACACACAGGCCCCATGGTGGCCCA
>JAOTYN010000011.1 GCA_029861825.1 Cyclobacteriaceae bacterium | reverse complement strand
AATTATCATCAAATCGGAGACTATTTACAGGCCAAACAGCTATACGAAAAAGCCTTACTGAACTATGTGGGCCAGGAGCACCGGAATTTTGAGGTGGCTAATTACCTGTACCGGCCATTGGGAAATATTTACACCAGACTGGGAGC
Organism: Cyclobacteriaceae bacterium; assembly: GCA_029861825.1. Taxonomy (GTDB): domain Bacteria; phylum Bacteroidota; class Bacteroidia; order Cytophagales; family Cyclobacteriaceae; genus JAJCYK01. The sequence continues at coordinate 21,939 of JAOTYN010000011.1, read as the reverse complement.
GCATCAACAAGCTTATAAGCTTTTAGAACGGTTTCGTGAAATCAGTATGGAGTCAGGTTACTTTAGCACAGCCGCTGAGGCTTTGAGTGACATTGGGATACTGTTTTTCGATCAAAGAGATTACCAAAAAGCTCAGGAAAGTTATCTGCAAGCTTTGGACCTGCCCGATGTCGACGATAAATCCAGGGCACTGGCTCTTTCCAACCTGGCAGGCGCATATATGGAACTGGACTTGTTTCAGGACGCCATCCGGGTTAGCCTGGAGTCACTAAAGCTTCTTAGTTCTTCAGAGCTCAACGGAAATCCCCGGGAAATCTTAGCTTATAGATCCGGTGTTCACAACAAGCTGGCACACGCCTATCTTGAACAATCCCGATTCGACTTGTCCAACAACCACTTTAATAAAGCTCTTGAACTATCCATTCAGGCCTACGGAACCCAGAAGCGACGGGAAACCGCCAAAATTTATTTGGGACTAGGGCAACTGAATCTTGAGTGGCTAAACCCTGATAAGGCCCTGAACTACTTCCAGCAAACCCTGAAAGCGGTACTTCCTGACCTTTCGGACGATCATAGGCAAAATCCTTCCCAAGGCAGCCTTTATGCGGAAAACTCGCTAATGGAAGCCCTGGAAGGTAAGGCACTGGCGTATCAGCAGCTATTCCAGCAGCAGCACGACCTTCGCATCCTGGACCGGGCCCTGGCCTGCTACGAATTAATTCTGGAGGTGGAAGCGGAGCTAAGGAAAAATTACCATGAATCTTCCAAATTGTTTCAGGTCAATGAAAGTCATCAGCGCAGTGAACAGGCACTAGGCCTAGCCTATGCTCTCTATGAGAACACTCCGGACTCCATGCACTTTTGGAGAGCGTTCCAGATATCCGAACAAGCCCGATCAGTGGTACTTCGAGAATCACTGCAGGATCAAAAAGCTCAAAATTTTGCAGGAATACCTGATTCCCTGCACGTGTACGAACGTGAACTCAAGATCAACCTCGGCTTACTACGCAAATCCGTGATACAGCTTGCTGCCTCACCGGACAGTTCCAGCCATGAGCTGGAAGTAAAGAAGGAAAAGGTTTTCGAATTGGAACAAGCGCAGCAGCAGCTATCCGCCCTTTTGGAATCCCAGTATCCCACTTATTACAAACTTAAATATCAGACGTCTGACCCTATTTCGATAGCCGATATAAAAGCGCATTTGCTTTCGGATTACCAGGTATTGGTGGAGTATTTCGTAGGGCAACACTCCCTTTACATATTCAAGATCGACCGCCAGGGACTGGATTTCATCAGAGTCGACAATGACTTCCAATTGCAACAACAGGTGGAAATTCTGCTCAGGGCCATTAGAGATCTCCATTCCACCCCAATTGCCACCTTTGAGTCAGTAGCACACGGACTTTTTGAAGAACTGGTGCGTCCTTTAAACCTGAAAGCCGGTCAATCCCTACTGGTGATACCTGATGGGATCCTCAGTCATTTGCCGTTTGCCACCTTATTGATGGATAGTACAGGCTCCACTAATTATAAGACCCTGCCCTATCTAATCCGGGATCACGCCATCAGCTATGGGTATTCCCTGACACTATTGAGAGATAGTCAGGCAGAAAGAGTTGAAGGCCCCCGTCAAAAACCTTTTTTGGGGGTAGCCCCAATTTACCGGAATAGCCCCAATTATGCCTTTCTAAACCATAGTGAATCAGGAATAGACCAAATTCAACAGGAGTTGGGCGGCGACAAGTTAGTATCGCATGATGCTACTAAAGAGAAGTTTATTTCCATCGCTAATAACTATCAAATGATCCATTTATCCAGTCACGCTCAAGCGCTGGACAGCCTTCCGGTATATTCCTGGATCAGCTTTTCCGATGCTGAACTACCCAATGAGGACGATCATAAATTATACCTCAGTGAGATCTATGCCCTGCGAATCCCCGCAGAACTGATCATTCTGGGAGCTTGTGAAACTGGGACAGGGCAATTGAAAAACGGCGAGGGTGTTATGAGTTTGGCCCGAGGCTTCGTACATGCCGGCTGCCGAAGCGTCGTTACCACCCTATGGCCTGTGAGTAACAATGCCACCAACCAAATCATGAATGGTTTTTACCGTTATCTGGTAACGGGATCCTCTAAAAACGCAGCGCTTAGGCAGGCTCAATTGGATTACCTTAACCACGAGTCCACCGATGTGCAAGGCGCTCACCCCTTTTTCTGGGCTCCGTATATAGCTATCGGTGATAATAAAGCGCTTCAAATACCCCCGTCACCTGGCTTTTCTAGCAGGCAATTGATCCTGCTGGCAACAGGTTTATTAGTGATTTCATTACTTTGGGTCACCAGGAGAAAAATATTGAATATGTTCTAGTAATCTGGGATTTCTCTTACTACCGTCAAAAATTCGTTTAGGATCATGGCGGTGGCACCCCAAACCACTTCATCCATTACTCCGAAATACGGAGCTATAATAGAAGTGCCCCTCACTTGGATTTCTTTGGTCATCCTGGTTTCCGGCAACATTAGTACCCGGAGGTCCACCTCTATTAGGTCCTGAACTTCACGGGGATCGGTTCGAAACTCAGGAACTTCGTCGATCATAGCCACCACCGGCAACACCTCATAGTGACTGGCCATTATGTAAAGCGGACTAAGCGTCCCCAGCACCCGATCCCGGGGAATGGTAACACCTATCTCTTCGGCAGTTTCTCTTAGTGCGGTTTGAATGATGTCCGGGTCATGGGGCTCCATTTTGCCGCCTGGCAGACTTATTTGCCCCCCATGGACCCCCTGATAAGAAGGCCTTTTCATCAATGGCATCATCCATTTGTCTTGTTGAGGATATAGTAGCAAGGCTACCCCTCCTCTTTTAGGAGGACCCGAATGTTTAAAGTCAAACCGCCTACCGGAGCTAGGCCTAGCGGACATTTGACGCTGAGCGGTTATGCCCGGTAACGGCTTCTTTAACTCCCTCTGTAAGCCCCTGAGGAGTAGTTCATTCATTGATTAGCTTTCTTTTCTATTGGTTGGAGCCTGCCATGCAGCACACCCCGCTGTATAAACCAATTAACCAGTGGTACTTTCATTGCTGATACTCAAACCCTGCCCATCCATGATTTGTTCATATTTCAATATTAAGTTGAAATTAACTTATTGGGTATCTAATAAACCCAGAAAAGTTCTGGTATACAACCATTTATTTGGATCCTTTCTAAATGGGCAGATATGGCGTATTTTGGAGTATATATAACCCATTTTACGGTATTTTACTTTGACCTTTATATGCTTTCTGTTATGTTAGTAATTGTATGATTTTAAGAAATACAAGCTAATTTATTTCCTAACGAACGTTAGGTTGTCTAATTATTAATCAAACACTTTAATATGAGAGGATTCTACAAACTATTGCTGCTGGTGGTGCTTTGCACGTTTTCTGTGCAGGGAGCGCTGGCGCAATTTACTCTATCTGGTACGGTCAAAGATGCCGCTACCGGTGAGGGTCTTGTAGGTGTCAATGTCATTGAAAAGGGCACCACCAATGGTACCATTACCGACATTGACGGCAACTACAGGGTCACGCTTACAAAAGACAACGCCACACTGGTATTTTCGTCAATTGGTTTCATATCTAAGGAGATTGTGGTAAACAGTTCCCAAAGCAACCTGGATATGGATCTTTCCGAAGATGTAACCAACCTGGAAGAGGTGGTTGTAACAGGTCTTGCTTCGTCCATTAAAAGAAGTAACCTGGCCAATGCCGTGGGTACGGTGTCCGCAGATGAGTTGATGGGAACCACCAAAGCTCAAACTGTGGATAACGCCCTGTATGGCAAATTGACGGGTGCCACCATCAAAGCAAACGGTGGAGCTCCCGGTGGAGGAAGTGCTGTTCAATTAAGAGGGATCAGTACCATTAGTAACGGCAACAGCCAACCATTGTATATTATCGATGGGGTGTATGTCAACAACACTTCTATACAAACGGGTATCAGTTCCGCCAACGGGGCTGGGGCTGGTCAAAGTGCCCGTTTGCAAGACGACATCTCCAACCGGCTGGCTGACATCAATCCTGATGATATCCAAAGTATTGAAGTATTGAAAGGGTCATCTGCTGCAGCCATTTACGGAACTCGCGCCAACGCCGGGGTAATCATTATTACTACCAAAAGAGGTGTCGCAGGAGAAACTAAGGTCACCTTCGATCAGGAGTTCGGCTTTAATAAGGCCTTGAACTTGGTGGGATTTGCCCCCTGGGATCAACAAAAGATCGATGATTTCTTCGGTGGTTCCGCCCAGCGTACCATGGATTTGGCCTCCGGAAGAAATTTTGATTTGGAAGATGAGCTTTATGGCGAAACCGGTTTCATAACCAACTCCAGTCTAACCGTATCCGGAGGAAATGATAAGACCAAGTTCTTCATAAATGGTTCCATCAAACAAGAAGACGGTATCATTAAGAACTCTGGATTTGATCGCTACTCCATCCGAGCCAATATCGATCACAAGCTTAGTGATAAATTCGATTTTAGCCTGAGTTCAAACTATTTGAACACCGATACTGATCGCAGTTTTAACGGAAACCAGAATGGCACGGGGGCCAGCTTTGGATATAACCTGAGCTTCACACCTCCCTATGCGGACTTGTTCCCCGATGAAAACGGCATCTATGGGGATAACCCTTATTTCTCCGAAAACCCTTTGGCGCTTCGGGATAAGGCTACTAACAATTCCAAGATCAATCGGTTCATTCAAGCATTTAGCTTCAATTGGAATATCCTGCAAACGGATCGATCCTTCCTGAAGTTCAGCATTCAGGGAGGTTTGGATTACCTGAATAGCAACACGTTCGTCCATATGCCTGAGGATCTACAGTTCCAAAAAAATGCTTTAAATCCCGGAGACGTATTTGAAGGTAAATCCGATCAGCTTAATACCAACCTGCAGGCATTCCTGATCTACAATACCAACGTCAATACCGTTAACTTCAACACCCAGGTAGGTGTTGTAAAACTAACGGAAGATCGACAAGGTTTAATTGTACGCGGTCAGGGACTATTGAACGGACAGACCAATGCCAATACTGCCACTGTACAAACCATCTTCCAGCAAAGCGATTTGACCGTGCGGGATGTGGGGATCTTTGCTCAAGAAGAGGTTAACTGGGAAGACAAGATCATTGCCACTTTGGGTGTGCGTTTGGACAAATCGACCTTGAACCTAGACCAGGGTAAATACTACGTTTTCCCCAAGGCATCAGTAGCCATTAACCTGGCTAATTTCGACTTCTGGAATATATCCAACATCAATCAATTGAAAATTAGGGCCGCCTACGGTGAAACCGGTGGTCTGCCCACTTTCGCTACTACTTTCACTCAATTGAACAATGTATTTATAGGAGGAACTTCCGGAAATACCCTGTCAACATCCACGGTGGATCCTAACCTGGAACCTGAAACCGCTCGCGAAATTGAACTGGGAATAGACATCGGGTTCCTGCAAGGAAAAGGACTGTTGGAGTTCACTTATTACGATAAAGATGTATTGGATCTAATTGAATTCCTGGTACCTGCCAGTTCGACAGGCATTACCCAGATCACCACCAACGCCGGCGATTTGGAGAACACTGGATTTGAAATTGCCTTGAGCGGCTCCCCTGTGAAAACACCGAACTTCGAATGGTTTGGACGTGTAAACTGGTGGACCAACGATACTGAGATCACCCGTTGGGATGTACCTCCCTCAACACGCGGTGGGTTTGGAGCCGGTTTGGGAACTTACTTATTGGAGGAAGGGTTCTCCCCTACCACTATCGTAGGTAGTCCTTTCAATGCCGAGGACAATCGATTCACCTTATACGGTGATTCGCAGCCGGATTTTCAACTATCCTTCTACAATCAGATTACTTTTCTGAAGAATTTTGAATTTTCCTTTGTGCTCCATCACAGTAAAGGAAACGACAACATCAACTTGTCGGAGTTCTTATGGGATCTCGGCGGTACTGCTCCTGATTGGAATGAATTCACCCTTTATGCTAATGAGCCCGCCACCCTGCCCAACGGAGATCCGAATCCTCTTTTTGAGCAGAACAATGGAAATGGCCGGGTAGCCGATTGGGGTAACAATGGAGCTAGGGTGTGGGTACAGGACGCATCATTCTGGAAGCTGCGTGAAGTAGGATTGTATTACACCTTCCCTGCCAGTACCATACAGAGTGCATTCAAGGGATATGTGGAGAAGATAAGAATAGGTGTGTCCGGTAATCAAGTGTGGTTAAGCAGTGACTACCGCAGCTACGATCCTGAGGTAAGTCAGTTTACTCAGGATCCTATTGCAAACTCTGTGGAGGTTACACCCTTCCCGAGTGCCCGTAGACTCATGTTCCACCTTACCATCGGCTTTTAAGCATCAAAAGAGAAAAATTATGAAAAGTAAAATATATAAATTCAGTTTGGCATTGATGCTGGTTGGTGCGGTTAGCGCATGCGACTTTTTTGATCCCGACGAGGTTACTAACCCCAACGCCGCTGATGCCTCAGTAATTGCAAGTGAAGCCTCGCTGGTACAACTTCAAGCTCTAGTAGCGGGTCTTGAATCCCGTACAAGATTGTATATAGCCACCACTTCCAGATCATTAGGCTCTTTCGGCCGGGAAATGTTAGCTTACCGGGATTCTGATCCCAGGTTTACCACGGACTGGTTAGGTCGGGCATTGCCTCCTGATCCTAACTTCTTTGCGGTAGGTAATACCTACGACGGTCCCTATCAGTGTATTAAGCAAGGCAACGTACTTATGGACGCCGCGGCTAACACCAGTGCGGTGGCCGGAGCTGAAATTAGTGGTATAAACGGATTTGCCAAAACCATTCAAGGCTATCAGTACCTACCGCCGCTAATGACCCAGTTCCAGAACGGAATCAGGATCGATGTATCCGATCCTTTGGATCCAGGACCTTTCTTAGGTTTTACGGAGGCATTAGGCGCTGTAGCCAATCTGCTGGACGACGCCCAATCCGATCTCAATAATGCGGGTGGTACTTTTGTGTTCGCCCTTACTTCGGGTTATGACGGTTTCAATTCTCCTGCAGGGATGGTTCAAGTGAACCGTGCTATTAAAGCCAGAGTGGCACTTTATCAGCAAGATTGGCAAGAAGTGATTAATGCCTGCAATGCCTCCTTTATGGATTTGGGAGGTGATATGGACACTGGACCTGCACATACCTACGAAGGAGGCGATGGAACCTTATCCAATCCTTTCAACCCCTTCTTCTATCCTTTGGATCAGTTCTCCACTCAAATTGAAGTGGTGCATCCAGGTGTGCTGGAAGATGTGGAGGCCGGCGACGCCCGAGCCAGCAAGTTCTTTGAGAGGTCTCCTGCCAACCACGTTTCTAATCAGGCCTTGCAGGAATATGTTGCTACTCACCAAGACGGAAGATGGTCCAGCAATACTCAAAATGTTCCCTACATTCGCAACGAGGAACTGATTTTAATGTTTGCAGAAGCCAGTGCGCAATTGGGTAACACCACCGATGCGGTGGATGCCATCAACGTGGTGAGATCCAACGCAGGCCTTGCCGACTATGCGGGAGCTACGGACCTGAACTCGCTGATCGATCAAATCTTATTTGAGAGGCGATATTCACTGTGGTTCGAACCACTGCCTCATCGATGGATCGACTTGAGAAGGTACAATCGACTGATTGAGTTAGAAGATGATTTCATCGCTTCCGATGAGTCAGTGTTTGACCAGTTAGCTCGTCCTCAGGCTGAATTGAACTGGGATACTTTCTTTGGCAATTAATTAAGCGATTTCAGAAATTAAAAAGGCCATCCATCTGGATGGCCTTTTTTTATAAGCTTTCGTAATACTTTACCACTTTGATCCAGTCTTCGGCAGACTTACAAAACATTTTTTTGGACAAACCAGCTAAAAGCACTAGCCACTTTTACAAAATTGCTCAAGCATGGCAGCACTACGCCGATCCCCTTGTTGCTGTCCTTTATGCCAGGTGTTACAGGCTTTTTCATGATCGCCTATGGCCTCATAGGCTTGCCCCAGGTAATACAATAAATCCAAGGGAGGGTTATTTTGAGTCATGGTTTGCGCTTGTTCCAGCAATTCAATGGTTTTCTTCGGCCTGTGGGATTTCAAATACCAAATTGCTTTATTGCGATAAGCCCAGGGGTTGTTAGGGTCCAACAGCAGACTTTGGTTAATATATTGTTCTGCTTGTGATAGGCTATCCATTCCCATATACACGTATCCCAGGTTATTAATGAGGTAGGGCTCTTCAGGTTGAATGGCCAAAGCTCTTTTGATCCATTTTAACGCCTCTAACCAATCAGAATCTTCCGTCAATAGGAGCGCCTGGGTATTCATGGCCAGAGGATGAGAACTCTCCAAGGCCAACGCCTTTTGTATATCGTATTGACTGCGAGGGTAATCACCCCTGTAGTAGTGAATATTACCCCGGTTTATCCAAGCTTCAACATTGACGGTATCGATTTCCAATGATTGATCAAAAGACCATAGTGCGGAATCCAGTCGATTTTGTTGGTAATATATCTGGCCCATCCGGAAATAAACCGCAGCGGAATCGTGGGTGGAGGATAATAAATGTAACTCTTCCAAAGCCGGCCTCCATAAGCCCTGCAGCCACAAAGCTCTGGTGCGATTAAAAGCTGCGTCATAGTCACCCGGCTCCAGGCTCAATACCAGGTCAAAATTCTTTAAGGCTTCCTGGAATTGGCCCAACTCCATATAAGCAATCCCCCGGTTGTTGATGGCCGCAGTAAATTTGGGACTTTCCTTAATGATCTGGTCATATGCTTGGATAGCCATCACGTAGCGATCTCGCTTGAGGGCAACATTGGCCCTAGCAAAATCATCCAGCAACTCCTGCTCGCTTTTCCCCCCCACACAACTCACAAGCAATATGGGAAGAAAGTATAAACACCACTTCATGGCCCTAAATTTAGGAATTCCCGGGAAGAAATCGCTGGGTTTGTACTTTAGCACCCAGGTGATGCAATAAATAATACAGTCCAAAATAGGTGCGGTTCAAATACAACCCATGCCGGGATCCACGTCCGTGCTTGGAGTTTCGCATCTGAGGTGCTTTTGAAAGTTCTGAACCCATTTCATAGATCTCTTCGAAATATCCGGAATCGCTGAAATCAAAATATTCCTGGAAAAAGGGACGACCTAATAATTCAATGCTTTCCGTAAAGGTCCTTTCAAAGAACTCCCGGTGCTGTGGTTCGTCGTCCTGGTGTAAAAATCCCAACTCTAAAAACAGGCTTTCCCTCAAGTTAGGGTGGTTCAGCTGTTGGGGATCCAGTAATTTGAAATAACTGTGATAAAAATCCTCAGGTAGTTCTTTGATGCAACCAAAATCAATAACCGCTACCTGTCCATTGTCCCTAACAATAAAATTACCGGGATGAGGATCGGCGTGTAACTGTCGAAGATGATGGATCTGATATTGATAGAAATCCCATAAGGTTTGCCCAATTCTGTTGCGAGTCTCTTGGTCCGCGCTTTTCTCCAGCCATTCTTCCAGATGACAGCCCGGCTGCCAATCCATAGTGATGATCCTTTTGCTGGACCATTGAGGATAGTAGGTGGGAAATACCAGGTTATCCAGATGGGCACAACGTTGCGATAAGTCTATAGATCTTTCCAGTTCAAGCTGATAATCTGTTTCCTCCAGCAGCTTTTCTTCAACCTCTTTCATGTACTGCTGCAGATCCTGAGGGTTCATCTTAAACAATGTTTTAGCAATGGGGTAAGCCATTTTGAGATCGGAGCTTACACTTTGGGCCACCCCCGGATATTGGATCTTTACTGCCAGAGTTTTGCCTTCTTTGGTGGCCCTGTGTACCTGACCAATGCTGGCGGCATTCACAGCATTCTTACTGAAGGTATCAAAAAAATCAGATGGGCTACAGCCTAACTCTTGACGAAAGGTGCGTACCACTAAAGGGTACGAAAGCGGAGGGGTCTGGTAGTGAGCCTCCGAAAATTTCCTGAGATATTCCACGGGTAAGGCTTGCTTATCCAGGCTGAGCATTTGCGCCACTTTCAACACACTGCCTTTTAGCTCTGAAAGCGATTCAAAAATATCTTCGGCATTACTTTGATGTAAATCGGTCTCATCGCTGTCGCCGGTGAGCACCTTTTTGGTATAATGCTTTACATAATTTCCTCCTACCTTAGCTCCCGTTGCTAAAAACCGGGTAGCCCGTCTCACTTTGCCCGTAGGAATTTTTACTTGTTCCTTCATATTTCAGTTTATTTAGACCACCAAGTCTGGTACAGAAATTTACCCATCCCTGCCAGTGAATCCAGAGCATTTTGCCCAAGTAAATCGAAACTCAGGTTTACCGCCTTCTCGATGGCGGCATCAGTATGTGTATTATCTTGACTGCGGTCTCTTTTCCAGTACATGATCACGAAATGGCACTGCAACCATAAAATATGTTTGTAGTATTCAGTAAAGGGAACACGATCCAGTATGGATTGCTCCTGAATAGCCTCCCCTACCAGCTGCTCTATAAAATTCAGATAGGATTGCCTGAACCGCCGTAGACAACCACCGGAAAAAGCCGGCAATAATCCTTTATCTAACATTAAAATACTGGCATGCCTATTCCGATCCAATACTTCCAGAAAGGTAAAATAGAAACTGAGCAATTTTTCCCTGGCAGTAAACTGTGCATAATGTTCGTCGTTTAGCAGAGCATCCTCAGTTTGTTTAAAAAATCCCATCCAGATCTCTTGTTCCAGATCATCAATATCTTGGTACTGTTGGTAAAAATCTTGGTCGTTCTTGCCAATAGCGTCGGTGAATTGATATACCCACAGGGGAGCCTGATCATCTTCTTTTAGATAATCCAGGTACCAGTTTATCCACTGCTCTTTGGCCTTTGCTTTCGATGAGGGCATATTCAGATGTTTCGATCATCCTATTAAACTGATTCTAGCCACAAAAGATTTGTCTTTTGGCAAATATTTATGGCCCGCCGAAAGGGAAAAATGACGTACCTTTATAAAAAATTCCAGGTCCTTGCATTTGAAACACAGTAAAGAGGAGATAGCTAACTACCTAACCCACGGTTTTGGGCTATGGCTGTCTATGGTAGGGTTTGTGGTTTTGCTTCGTTTGGTTTTGCACGAACCGGATTTCTGGAGACAAACCTCATTTATAGTTTACGGGATTTCCGTGATGATATTATTTGCGGCCTCAACCTTATATCATGCTTCTTTAAAACCCGCCACCAAGAAAGTTCTTCGCATAATGGATCATATCGCCGTCTACATCCTGATAGCCGGTACCTATACGCCTTTTCTACTACTACCCCTGCGTGGCAACTGGGGCTGGACTCTATTGATCATCGTATGGGGATTAGCTATAGCAGGTGCTTGCTTCAAATTATGGTTTACTGGAAAATTCAGAAAACTATCCACAGCAGTTTACCTAGGAATGGGCTGGTTGATCATTTTGGCTGTGAAGCCTATGATTGAATTTGTCCCCAACGGGAGTTTAGGATGGCTGTTGGCTGGTGGGTTGTTTTATAGTTTTGGAGTGATCTTCTACAATTGGAATAAACTTCGATATAATCACGCCCTTTGGCACTTATTTGTCTTAGCGGGAAGCTGTTGTCATTTTCTTTCTATTACCCTGTATCTATAGGCGTTTTCATGTTTTTTACGTGTTTTTCCTCCCGGATAAACTTATATTTAATATTCCATGAAGACGCCATGAGGAAATTCAGTATCATCTTGCTCTTGCTGCTTCCAGGGTCTATTTGCGCACAAACCCAAGAACTTCGCATAGATCCTACCCGAGTTTATGAAAACAGCAATGGGATCCTTTTTGAGCTCAAACCTCGTCCATCCAACCCCAGTGCGCAGTACTATTATATTGAAAAGGAATACCGCCCCGGTGATATTTACTTGAAAAATGGTAATGCCATCAGGAACTTGCCCATGAGGTACGATATCATGCGTAATCGCATGGAAATCGTTTTTGAGCAGGAGATAAAAGTTTTGTATGCCAGCCGCATCGACAGTTTTCAATGGTTTAATACTACCAACGTGGGAATATCAAGATTCACCAGGTGCAAAAATTACCCAGTGGATCCAGATATGAAAGGATTTCTGCAGATCCTAGCAGATGGGCCACTAACCCTGGCCTCTTATACCTATCTGAAAGTTTATCCTGCCACCAGTAGTGTGGCTTTGTCGGGGAGCCATCGGGAGCATAACATTTTCAAGAAAGAGGATTTTTTTATAATAAAAGGCCAGGAAATACTGGGGTTCCCAAAAAAGCGAAAACAAGCTATGCTTATGATGGCCGATCACAAAGACCAAATAAAGCGCTTCATTCGGTCACAGGGGCTGGTATTTTCCCGAAAACAAGATCTTGTTAGGATCTTTAAGCATTACAATTCCTTGAAATCCGCGAGTTAATGAGTGATGACAAAATGATCAATGGGTTCCCGCATATACCCTATGCCCGTGAATCCTATTCCCCAGAAGAAATGTTGCAGCGAGCGCAACAATACTATCAATGGCTGGATCAAAGGCGTACCGTACGGGACATTAGTAATCAACCCGTTTCCAGGGAGGTCATAGAACAGATAGTTTCCGCAGCCTCCAGCGCCCCCTCCGGAGCCCACAAGCAACCCTGGACCTTTTGCCTGGTCTCGGATTCCTCCATGAAAAAGAAGATCCGAGAGGCTGCAGAAGAAGAGGAGTACCAAAGCTATCATGGACGTATGAGTGACCGTTGGCTACAGGATCTGCAGGCTATCGGTACAGATTGGCATAAGCCCTTCTTAGAAGAAGCCCCGTGGTTGATCATAGTCTTTAAAAAAGTCTACGAGCTGGAAAATGGGGAGAAACACAATAATTACTACGTGAATGAATCCGTGGGTTTAGCCTGCGGGTTTTTGTTGACCGCCATTCATCACGCAGGATTAGTGGCGCTAACCCATACTCCCAGCCCTATGAACTTTCTCAGTAAGATCCTGGATCGGCCAGCCAATGAACGTCCTTTTCTTTTGATCCCAGTAGGATACCCCAAGGATGAAGCCTTGGTTCCGGATCTACAAAGAAAAAGCCTTTCGGAAGTGGCGGTATTCTTTGAGTAATTATTCCCGGATCAGGAAAATCCCCGCCATCATGCAACGCACACTGCCACCCCCATATTTTTCGATAGTAGGGATATCTACAGAAACGATCTGGGAGTACTGCTCGAGGGTAGTAATCTGCTTCTCCCTGAGACTCTGGTAAGCCGATTGCGACATGATGATCAATGAAGCACCCTTCTGATCCCTTACCTCCATCATATTACCGGCAAAGGCCGACATCTGGGCGTAGTCTATGTCCACAATTTCGTGTCCGGTTGATTCCAGACTTTGGACCACTTTGTTGCGGTCCGTTTCATCCCTGATAGCATTCAGGCATACCACCGCATACTTACTGGCCACACACATCAACACATTGGTATGATAGATATCCTGACCATTTTCATCAACAGCCCGAAAATGACAACATGAACAGTCCAGAATTTGACATACTTTTTCCAATAGCTGCAAATGGGTCCTTGGAGATATGTTGGCATAGCATATCTTGTGCTGATAATCTATCACCATACTACCTGTACCCTCCAAAAACAGCCCTTGACTCTCATAGTGGGATAAATCGATGATATCACTCACTACAAACCCGTAGTTTTTGTCCAATGCAGTAATAAAATCTATACGGCGTTCGGCCCGACGGCTGGGAGCCAGCATGGGATACAAAATGACTTTTCCATCCTCATGAAAACTCACCCAATTGTTTGGGAAAACCTCATCGGTGGTCTCAAATGCGTCATTTGGGGTGAAATCAATAACCTCAATATCATGCTGTCTAAGCCGTTTCAAACAGGCTTCAAACTCCAGATTGGAAGCTTTTCTGATTTCTTCCACGTTCTCTTTTCCCTGAGCCTGCTGGAAAGCGTTGGAAGATGCGGTCTCTTCGTTGTATGCAAAATGTAGGGGCCTGACCATCATAATGGCCTGCGGAGCCTGATTGTCCATCACAGTCGCCATCTGTTTTAAGAATGCCCACTAAATTAGCTAAATAGATACTAATTCAGCAGTAATTCCTTGCGCAATTTATATACCTCTCTCAAGCCACTTGCCAGCTTATGCGATTGATTGAAATTTACGGTTTGTTGACCATCGGAAAAAGCCTTGTGGGGGATCTCATGAGTTTCATAGATAACACCATCGGCACCGGCCATCACACTGGCCAAGGCTATGGCCGGTACGTAATCCCGTATGCCAATACCATGAGAGGGATCCGCTATAACCGGCAGATGGGTCTTTTCTTTAAGTATGGGGATCGCATTAATATCGAAAGTATTACGGCTTGATGTTTCATAGGTTCGAATTCCTCTCTCACAGAGGATAAGCTTTTCGTTTCCTCCGGAAAAAACATACTCTGCAGAATAAAGCAGTTCGTCGATGGTTCCGGAAATTCCTCTCTTTATCAGTACGGGTTTATCAATTTTTCCCAATTCATCCAAGAGGGTGAAGTTTTGGGTATTGCGGGCACCTACCTGGAAAATGTCCACATAGTCGTACATATCGGTGATTTGAGCCTCCCGCATTACCTCAGATATAATCTTTATACCCGCTTCCCGGGCAATTTTATGCCACAGCTTAAGCCCTTCAAGCCCCAGCCCCCGGAAGGAGTAGGGCGAACTGCGTGGCTTGTAAACCCCACCCCTCATGATTTGTATCCCGGATTCCACCAAATGATCAACGGTTTTTCGGATTTGATCCTCGTCCTCAATGGAACAGGGTCCCGCCATTAAAGTGAGGGAGCCCTTGCTGATAGTCACTCCGTCGCCCAGATCTACGGTTGTGGGATCCACTTTCCACTTTCTGGAGACCAGCTTGTAGCTGTCGGAGACCTTATGGATGTCCTTTACACCGGGCATAAATCCCACCGTGCGGATATCGAACTCCCTTTTCCCGATCCCTACTAAATAGGACCCTTTTTGAGTGGTTACTTGTTTGGTCTTGTACGATATCTGATTCAGAAAATCTTGTAGATCCCGCAGTTCCTGAGAGGAGACTTCCGGTTGTAGTTGAATGATCATGTTTGCGAAGATTTTATGGATTTTACAAAGTTGTTGACCGTTTCGGTCAGTTTGTGACCTTTCGACAATATTTTGATAAAAGCGCTACCAATTATCGCGCCCTGAGCAAATTGACAGGCTTCAGAAAATGTCTGGTAGTCGTGAATACCGAAGCCAATCAGAAATGGGTGGTTTAACTCCAAGTTCCTCAACTTTTCAAAATACGTCTTTTGTGCACTACTAAGGTCTCTGGTGGAACCTGTAATACTTGCATCAGACACCGCATAAATAAAGCTTTGGCTATGGCGGTCAATCCATTGGATGCGTTCCGGGGTTGTTTGAGGAGTAACCAGAAAAATATTGTGCAAATGATACCTTTGAAAGACCTGTTGATAGTGATCCAGGTATTCCTGCATGGGCAAGTCCGGGATGATGAGCCCGTCCACACCCCGGATTTGGCACTCCTTGCAGAATTGTTCTACGCCATACTGGAGAATAGGGTTGAGATAGCCCATGAGTATTACCGGAATATCCGTTTTAAGACGTAGCGACTCCAGTTGGTCCAGCAGCAACTTAAGGTTCATGCCATTTTGCAGGGCGATGTGATTACTGCCTTGAATGGTAGGGCCGTCGGCCACAGGATCGGAGTAGGGTATTCCAATTTCAATCAGATCGACCCCTGCGGCTGCTAATGAGCAGGCTATGGGCAAGGTATCCTCTAGGTTGGGATATCCAGCAGTAAAATAAACCGATAGAATACCTTGCGGTACTTGGTTCAAAAGTCTACTGATCCTATGGGTCGGCATAATTTCTTCCAAACTTTTAGTATTTACCTTCCCGGATATATGTTTCCAGGTCTTTGTCGCCTCTGCCAGAAAGGTTAATCACAACCAGGTCAGTGGGGATTAATTCCAGTTTCTCTAAAGCGGCCAGTGCATGCGCGCTTTCCAATGCCGGGATAATACCTTCCAGCTTACTCAGTAATATCCCCGCCTTCAGGGTTTCTTCATCGGTGGCATGAAGGAACTGGGCCCGTCCGCTGTCATAAAGATAAGCATGCAAAGGCCCTATGCCCGGATAATCCAGGCCAGCTGATATTGAATAAGGTTCTACCACTTGCCCGTCATCGGTTTGCATCAAAATAGTCTTGCTGCCATGCAGCACCCCAGGACGACCCAAAACGGTAGTTGCCGCAGAATGTCCGCTGTTTATTCCCTTTCCAGCAGCCTCCACCGCCACTAACTGTACTTCCGGATGCTCATTGAAATGATAAAAAGCACCAGCGGCATTACTGCCGCCTCCAACACAGGCCACCACATAATCTGGGCGCTGCCGTCCCTCACGCTCCTGTAACTGGTATTGGATCTCTTCGCTGATCACGGACTGAAATCGGGCCACCATATCGGGATATGGGTGTGGTCCTACTACCGATCCGATTATATAATGAGTATCAACGGGATTGCTTATCCAATGCCTCATGGCCTCGTTGGTGGCATCCTTAAGGGTCCTGCTGCCGCTGTAAGCCGTGCGGACTTCCGCTCCCAGAAGCTTCATCCGTTCCACATTGGGCCGTTGACGTTCGATATCGATTTCGCCCATGTATACGATGCATTGCATACCCATCAAGGCACAAACGGTAGCAGTGGCTACTCCATGTTGCCCGGCTCCAGTTTCGGCGATGATATTACTCTTGCCTAGCTTACGGGCCAAAAGGATCTGTCCTACGGTGTTGTTGATCTTGTGAGCCCCGGTATGATTGAGGTCCTCTCTTTTCAAATATATCTTGCAGCCGAATTGCGAGGACAACCGCTCTGCCAAGAAAAGTGGAGTTGGCCGGCCCACGTAATCCTTCAGCAGGTATTGGAATTGCCGTTGGAAGTCTGGCTCTTGAATGATTTGCAGATAATTTTTCTGGAGTTCTTCCACGTTGGGATGTAACATTTCAGGGACATATGCCCCTCCAAACTGATCGCCATAATAGCCGGACTCGTTGATAGGGAAACTCATATTGTATCTAATTTTCGCTTTAACTCTGACAGCTTCGCCACATTCTTAAAACCAGGCTCTCGTTCAAAACGGCTGTTAACGTCAATAAACGCCAGGTTCAAATTGGATAGCCGCGAGAGTTGCGGTACCATTTCCAGGGAAATGCCACCGCTTAATATCATAGGGATATCGTTATCATAATCATTCAATATCTTCCAATCGAAGGCTCTGCCACTACCTCCGTAACCCGGGGTTTTGGTGTCTAATAAAAAGTACTGCACCCAAGGTTTATAGGCTTCCCATCCCTTTAGATCGGCCGCTGTTTCTACAGGGAAAGCCTTGATAACAACTTTCCCCATTTCGGAAAGTTCACGACAATAGTCCGGGGTCTCATTGCCGTGCAGTTGCCAGAGGTCAAAAGGAAACTTTAACCATTTCGACATCAGTTGGTCCATAGATTCATTGACAAACACCCCTACTTTTTTGGTAGATTCCGGGAAGTCCTGGGGGATGCCCTTCCAGTTATCCCCTACATACCGTGAGGAGCCCGCATAGCAGATGAAGCCCATATAATCTGGCTCCAGATCTAAAACATCACGGATGTTATCTTGATACTTCATTCCGCACACTTTCCATTTCATAACATCGGGGCTAAGGTGTTGCGTTGTTCGTTTGTTGGCGAAGTTGTGCGATAAACTCCCGGCATTTCTTTTCCGGGCGACTGTGCTCCATGAAGTTTTGGCCAATTAGGAATCCCTGATACCCTAATTCTCTCAGGCCAAGGACAGTATCAACCTCAAAAATTCCACTCTCTGAGATCTTAACAAAATCCGGGGGAATTTTAGCCGCTAATTGCTTGCTGGTTTGCACGTTAACATCAAATGTTTTTAAGTCTCTATTATTGACGCCGACCACATCCACTTCCGGGTTGATATGGCTATCAAGCTCCTGGCCATTATGCACTTCCAAAACAACTTCCAACCCCAGTGAATGTGCGAATACTGCCAAATCGTGGGCCTTTTGAGGTTCAAGCGCCGCAGCGATCAACAAAATGGCATCTGCACCGATGCTCTTAGCCTCCAGAACCTGATACTCGTCAATTATAAAATCCTTACGCAATATGGGGCATAAATTGTAGTTGCGGGCCGTAATAAGATCTTCATTGCTCCCGCCGAAAAAAGGGCCATCAGTCAAAACGGAAAGTGCCGAAGCTCCTGCCTGCATATAACCAATTGAAATGCGCTCCACCGATACCTGATCATTAATAACCCCTCTGCTGGGAGACTTGCGCTTTATTTCCGCAATAATTCCCCATCGGTCAGGTCGCAGTAAATATTTTTTAAGTGACACTGTAGGAGTTTCAAAATAGATACTCCTTTCCAAAAGCTTGATGGGAAACAAACTCTGCCGGTCCGCCACCTCCTTTAACTTATGATCTAAGATTTCTTCAAGAATAGGCATTATTCACTAGTTTAAATTCCCGTTAATTTTTTAAAACATTCCAGGGCCTTACCCTCCAACAAGGAGTTTCGGGCGTGATCCAATGCTTCATCTCGGGTCCGATTGGGCTGGGCGCAGTGTAACGCCAATCCGGCATTGGCTATCACCACATCGTGCTGTGCCGCAGTGCCTTTTCCCTGTAGCACATTCCAAAAAATTTCGGCTGCCTCCTCAATGGAGTTTCCCCCTGAAAGCGCCTCAGGTTGGTATTGAGGTAGTCCCAGGTTTTTAGGCCCCAGTACCTCTTCGCGGTCATTGGTAATAAGCTTAAAGTCACCCGTCAGGCTCACTTCATCATAGCCGTCCAGTGCGTGCAGAATAGCATAATTCTTGTCTGATTGTTGATACAGATACGCGTATAAGCGGGCCAGTTCCAGGTTAAACACCCCTACCAGCTGATTCGGTGGCTGAGCAGGGTTTACCATGGGACCTAACATATTGAAAAATGTTTTCACGCCTAACTCTTTGCGTATAGGTGCCACATGTTTCATAGCTGGATGGAATAATGGAGCGTGTAAAAAACAGATCCCGGCATCCTCGAGACTTCTGATCAACTGGTCTTTGTCATTGGTAAACTCATAGCCGAAATGCGACATTAGATTTGAGGATCCACAAATGGAAGAAACTCCGTAATTGCCGTGCTTGGCTACTTTTTGTCCGGCCCCTGCTACTACAAAGGATGCCAAGGTGGAAATATTGAAGGAATCCTTGCCATCGCCTCCGGTACCGCATAGATCAATCACTTGATATTCATCCAGTGATAAAGGCAAACACAACTCCAGCATAGCGTCGCGAAAACCCGCTAACTCTTCCACGGTAACCCTACGCATAAGAAAAACCGTAAGAAAGGCTGCCACCTGACTGTTGTTGTAAGCTCCTTTGGCCAAATTTATCAGCACTTCCTTGGCCAGTGTTCGGTCCAGCGAATTATATGCGGTTAGGTGATTTAATATATCTTTCATTAGTTTTCTACCCAGTTCTTAATTATCTCTTTGCCCAAAGGAGTGAGTACAGATTCCGGATGGAACTGTAATCCCGCCACATCGTAGTGCGTATGACGGATCGCCATAACTTCCGGTTGTTGGGCCCTGGCAGTTACTTTTAATTGTGCGCTAATAGAATCTGCTACTACCGCCCAACTGTGATAACGACCCACCTCCAATTGAGGAGGTATACCTTTAAATAAGACCTCTTGAGGATCTTCCACGGTGATTTGTGAGGCCACACCGTGCAAAACTTCATTCATATTATAGAGCTTAGCACCATAAACTTCAGCGATTCCCTGGTGTCCCAGACAAATCCCTAAAATACTTTTTGTAGGACCAAATGACTCGATAAGCTTCAGCATTATCCCGGCCTCCGAAGGAATTCCCGGGCCTGGTGACAACAGGATCTTGTGGTAGGCCTCTATTTGCTGCAGATTTATTTGATCATTGCGGTGTACCTCTAGTCGTTCCCCGTAACCCAGTTCCCGCAGGATGTGCACCAAATTATAGGTAAAAGAATCGTAGTTGTCAAACACCAAGATCTTCATGATATGCTTTGATTGTTGCCAATATTACTGGCAAATTCTATGGCCTGTCGCAGGGCCGCCAATTTGTTCTTTACTTCCTGCAACTCACTGGAGGGCACTGATTTTGCTACTACCCCGGCGCCTGCCTGGTAGTGTAGGGCACCATCCTTACTTAAAAAAGATCGGATCATGATAGCATGATTGAAATCCCCATTGAATCCCATAAAGCCAATGGCACCACCGTAGTACCCTCTTTTTACGTTTTCGTAGCGATCGATTAGCGTCATAGCCATGTGCTTGGGGGCGCCAGACAAAGTTCCGGCCGGAAACGTATCCGCCACTACGGTTACCGGTGATGCCTGGGGGGACAACGTACCCTTTACTTTAGAAACCAGGTGTATCACATGAGAGAAATATTGGATCTCCTTAAAAGAGGCTACTGTAACCTCATCGCTATTTCTGCTAAGATCATTGCGAGCAAGGTCCACTAACATCACATGCTCAGAGTTCTCTTTGGTGTCTGCAAACAGCTTCTCGGCCTGTGCGGCATCCCCAGCATCATTTCCGGTACGGGCAAAGGTTCCAGCAATAGGATGTATAACCGCTTCCCGGTCCTTAATGACGATTTGCGCTTCCGGCGAAGAGCCAAAGATCTTAAAATTGCCATAATCGAAATAGAACAAATAGGGAGAAGGGTTTATGGACCTGAGCGCCCGGTATACATTGAACTCATCTCCTTTAAATTCTTTTCGAAATCTTCTGCTCAACACAATCTGAAAAACATCCCCCCGCAAGCAATGATCAACTCCTTTGGCCAATGCTTCCAAAAACTCCTCATCAGTAAAGTTCGACACCTCGGAATCCTGGGCATAAAAAGGGTAATCTGCATAGTTGCGATTGTTGATCAGGAGTAAAACCTCATCCAATCTCGACTGGGATGCATTATCCAGTTGAAATTCAAATAAATGCATTTCATTCTTAAAATGATCGATAGCAATCACAAAGCGATATACACGGTAAAGAATATCCGGGATCTGATATTGATCGTGCTGGTTTGGATCGAGATCGATATCTTCGAAGTACCTTACGGCATCATACGCCAGGTACCCAAACAGCCCGTTACTGATAAACTTGAAATCCTGGGAGTCAATATCAAAACAGCTGGCAAACTGTACCAAATTGGCAATCACATTGTCTCTACTGGCGGGTAATTCGGATTGGTCACCGTCAGGAAAACTCATATGAATTTTATCGTTGCTCACTTCAAAACCAGCAATGGGTTCACAACATAGATAGGAAAAGCTGTTTTCACTACCGTGATAGTCCGAGCTTTCCAGAAGCATGCAATTGGAGAATTTATCCCTCAACTTTAAATATATACTTACCGGCGTTTGGGTATCCGCTAATCTTCTTACGTAAGTGGTATTCAGATGGTACTTTTTCAAGGTTCAATATTTAATTTGGTCCATAAAAAAACCCGCCAAACAGCGGGTTTCTTGGTTTCTTTCTAAATATAGATGGGCTGTTCAGAGATCGGAGATCGCTATTGCCACCATATATTTATTTGAATTTTCCTAGTCATGGAATTTTAAAGATAGAGTGTGAATCATAATTTTTCAAATTTTTCCAAACTATTTTGAGCTCTTTTTAGTGGTAGAGCTGGATTTGGCAGTTGTTTTGGCACTGGTCTTTTTAGCCGTTGTCTTAGAGGCGGTGGTCTTAGAGGCCGTGGTCTTCGCCTTGGTAGTGCCGGTTTTGGTTGCCGTTGATTTGGCTGTAGTTTTAGAGGTGGCGGTTTTGGTA
>JAOTYN010000275.1 GCA_029861825.1 Cyclobacteriaceae bacterium | reverse complement strand
TTGACGAGCTTCCGGTACCCAAAGCTCAGATACAGGAATTGTTGAAATCCCGGACCTGGTAATTGACATTAAAAGTAAGAACTATGAAAGAAGTGAAAAAAAACGGAAGAAGAAAGGCAGTAAAATCACTGGTGGGCACTGCAGCCGTACTGGGTGCTGCCGGCTTTACGGCCAAGGCAGCATCAGGTACTAAGGAAGTTGTTGGGGAGGTTATAGATTCCCAACAAGTGCCTTTATTTTCCAGTGCTGTCAAACACGGTAACACCCTCTATCTGGCCGGCAAAGGGGCACATTTTGAAGGTGATATTACCTCGCACACCAAACATGTTTTGGATGAACTTGAGAAGGAGCTGAAGAAACACGGCTCCTCCATGGAAAAAGTATTGAAAGTGAATGTATACCTTCATGATTTAGCGGACTATAAAGCTATGAACGAGGCTTATCGGGGGCGGTTTGGTAATAACCCACCGGTTCGTTCTACCGTAGCTACTTATGGAGGGGTGCCGGGCGACAGCCTGGTTGAGATTGACTGTATTGCAGCCTTGGACTAAAACTTACTTAAGATGATAACCCGACGAAAACTATTAAAAAATCTTTCCAGTCTGCCTTTGGTAGGAAGTTTGTTCGGTACAGGACTGGTTACCGGAGCCGCAGCGTTGCCCACAGCCCCAGCCCGAGACTACTTTAAAGAGCTGGGAGTACGCACTTTTATCAATGCCGCCGGCACCTACACCGCAATGACCGGCTCGCTGATGCCTGAAGCGGTGAGTGATGCTATTAAATTTGCCACCGGCGACTATGTGAATCTGGATGAACTCCAGGATAAGGTTGGAGAACGTATTGCGGAGCTTGTGCATTGTGATTATGCTACGGTTACTACTGGCGCGGCTTCCGCGATTACTTTTGGTTTGGCGGGAGTATTGACCGGTCTGGACGAAGGCAAAGTACCGCAGCTACCAGACCTTACGGGCATGAAAAACCAGGTAATTATGCAGAAATCACATGAGATAGGTTATGCTCATGCATTATTGAATTGTGGAGTAGAGCTCATATTTATAGAAACCCGTAAAGAACTTGAGAATGCCATCAACGATAACACCGCCATGTTATGGTTTTTAAATGCCCACAATTTTATAGGGAAGATCAGGGACGAGGAGTGGGTTGAAGTAGGCAAAAAATACGGAATTCCCACTTTTAACGATTGTGCGGCTGACGTACCACCGGTAGAGAACCTATGGAAATATACTAAAATGGGCTTTGATCTGGTCTGTTTTTCAGGTGGTAAAGGTATCCGAGGGCCGCAAAGTGCGGGCTTGCTACTGGGAAAAAGAGAATTGATACAAGCCGCACGACTACATGCTCCCCCTCGTGGCAACACTTTGGGACGGGGTATGAAAGTTAATAAGGAAGAGATCCTGGGAATGTTGGTGGCTTTGGAGATTTATGTCACCAAAAACCATCAGGCTGAATGGAAGCTGTGGGAAGGTCAAATCCAAATGATTCATGACGCTGCAGCCTCCGTGAAGGGGGTGAAGCCTATCAAGCATGTCCCGGATGTGGCTAACCACGTGCCATCATTGAAGCTTAGGTGGGATCAGGATCGGGTAAAAATCACTCCGGATGAAATGAGGGAGGCGCTACGCCGAGGACACCCCTCTATTGAAACTGTGGGGGATAAGGAATATGTGGGGATCACCACTTGGATGATGCAGCCGGGACAAGAGCGTACTGTGGCCCGCAGAGTGAAAGAAATTCTGGAAGGCGCAAAAGGATAGGGCAAAAGAATAGGTTAGAGCTGTTCAAATGGACGTAAGGCCTTGTTTATAACAAAGGCTGCCTCTTTGCGGGTGATAGGTGTGTAGGGTTGAAAATTCTCTTCACCTTCCCAAGGGAGAAGCCATCCGTTTTCGAAAGCGTATATCAATGCTGGATCTGACGACAGGTCCTTAAATGGGAGTGATGCTTCGGCCTTGGGCGCACCTTTGTGTCCCCAAATAAGCATCATGAATTCCAACCGGCTTAGATGATAGTCCACCTCCGGCTTTATGATTTCCTGGTGATCCATGGCCTGATAAGCGTTAAGCAAATCACTGAGGTAAAACAAACTATCTGCATAAAACCATGTCTGATTAGCCCATTTAAAGGGGACTCCGGTACCTTTCATTAATCCGGTTAGCCCTACTTTTTGAACAGCTTGGAAAAATATACTATCCTCCGGCACCATATCAATAAAGGGCATTAACCAACATCCGGCATCCAACATCTGTTGTTGAAGTATCCTGATATCCAAATCTCGCGGCTGCAGATTTTGATTAATGCAAATAGCCGCTGCGGCCCCTGCTGCCTGACCAATTAGAATAACGCACGGTTGCAATCGGGTGGCACCATTGGCCAGATGACTTACCGAAATACTCTTTTCAGCCACAATAAGTCCATCAATAGTCTGCGGGACCAGACATCCATAGGGAATGGAAAAAGATGGAATTGAGGGAAACTCCTCTTTAGCGGCACTAAGGTTTTTCCCATGGTGATGATCCAGGGGATAGTCACCTACGGCGATGGCATCCCGATACAAGTCATAAGCATAAGGATTTTGCAGGTGGTTTAGGGTTAAGAAATCCACTCCCTGAAGCCTTCGGCTTTCACGGTGATAGGGTATAAAGGGCAGGCCATCCTCAGTGGAGAACTCTCCCTGGGCAATCCCCAGATTGCTAAAGCCTCCCTTAGTCTGTAGGTGGTATAGGAAACGCCAGGATTGCATCTTAGCTTCCTGGTAGGCCATCGCTCTGGCTTCTGGGGTCATTTCTAGGCTATTCAGGTAATAGTCGTTACCGTGAATCGGCCAATTGATCATGTATTTATTGTTGGGGAGTCGTGCGTACTGCATCATGGTGGCGCAGTCCACCACTTCAAAATCAGGATCATCACAGAGCTCCTTGCAGGCACAGTTGAATTCCGCGGGATCATAGCCGGGCGGCTCCTCAATAGTTTGATCCTCAGGGTACTCCTGCAGGATCATAGCAAAAGTGAGGTCCTGAATTATATCAGTGGCCTGTTGCGGGGCTTGTTCCTCTACTGTGAGTGCTCGGGCGTCTTGACCCGCTAAATAAGGGGCGTCTGCCAGAGCCAAAACATCACCTAATTCCGTGGCTTCAATGGTGATGGCTGCCGCAATTTTCAAGCTGTCGGATTGCTCGTTGGAAAACCACACCCCTGTCACCTGCTCACTGTCTTTGGTTACGCTGACGGGCCTGTAGCCATTAATAATGCGGATGTTGCTTTCGGCCGTCAGCAGTTGGTTCCATATGCGGTTACCTATATGCGGCTCAAATAGGGTGTTGCTTACCCAACCGGTTTCAACGCTGTCGGCCCCGCCGTAGTACGTATAAAGCATTTCGCGGAACTCCCCCCATATACCCGATGGAAGACGGTGATTTCCGTCTGTGGCACTGACGCCAGCTGCCGTCAGCATTCCTCCTAGCCAGGGTGTTTCTTCTACCAGGATCACCTGTGAGCCGCTGCGGGCGGCTTGTAAAGCTGCTGAAACCCCGCTGGCACCACCGCCAACCACTAAAACCTCTGTTTGTAGTACTTGCGAAGAAGGTGTTTCTTTTTTGCACCCTGCTAAAATCAAGGTTAGCAGGATCACTCTTAAAATCAACCCGCTATTCCGGCACAACAGTATGCGCATAGGTTAATCCAGCAGATAGATGTTCCTCCAACGCACTTTTATACCTCCGCCATCGTGAATCTGCAGGGCAATTTTTCCCTGGGCTTTTCCTATTTTTTCATCTGTCAGCTGGATCATCATTTCTCCATTGATCCAGGTGGTGACCTGGTCGCCCTGCACCTTTATCCTCATGGTATTCCATTCCCCCATCTTTAAAGCCCTATCTTTACCGGCCTCAGGTTTAATGAGCCAGCCTCTGCCATAAGATTCATAAATACCGCCACTATCGTTTCCCGGAGGAGCTACTTCAGCCTGCCATCCTTTGATTTTGGTACCTTCTATGCTCGATCTGAAAAACACTCCGCTGTTGCCGTTGGCTTCTTGCTTGAATTCCAAGCTCAGGTCAATATCTTGGTAACTGTCAACGGTACCAAGGTAGCCATAACCCTGGTCCGGGCCGCTTTCACATATCAATTCACCGTTATCCACATACCATTTCTCCGTGCCGTAGATCTCCCACCCTGTAAGGTCTTTACCGTTAAACAAAGCAGTCTTTTGGACATCAGTCTCCTGTATTATAATGCTGAGAAAAATAAAGAACGTTATCATAGGGTTTTGATCTTAATGTTGCGAAAACGTACCTGGTGCCCATGATCCTGCAGTCCAATATGCCCTTGCACTGCTTGACCATACTGAGGATAATCCTTGAATTTACTGGCGGCTACCTGTTGCTTCCAGGTATCTGAATTGATGTCGTATTCTATGGCTTTATAGCCGTTAATCCAATGCTCAACATGACCTTGATTGACTACGATCTTAGCGTGGTTCCATTCACCTACCGGTTTACTGTGATCTTCCTCTGCAGCTTGCAGGTCGTAATTCTCTGCAGTCAGATGCGTGTGCATATCCATGTCCAGATCTGTCCAATTTAAATAAAGCTGGTTGTCCAAGATTTGATATTCCGGGGCACTGTGCCAAATAGGAGTATCCTCTTGCTCCTGGGCTAAGTAAAAAATTCCACTGTTGGCCGAATCCGAAATTACAAATTCCAGGCTCAGCTCAAAATTCTCATACGATTCTCTGGTGATTATATCTCCACCACCGGACCCGCCTTCCGGTGTTTTGAGCACCACGAGCTCGCCATCGCGAACATCCCATCCGTTTTCAGGAAAAGTTTCGTTTTGATACCCCCGCCATTGGTCCGGATTTTGGCCATCAAACAGCAGTTTCCAACCGGCCTCTTGCTCGCTAGTGGTCAGCTGATTGTGTTGTGCGTCCTCTTCCTGCTCCAGCGCCACAACCTCTTCAGAAGTTTCGGCGTGCTGGTCCTGGGGTTTCTGACATCCGCTCAATATCAAGCCGCACCCCAGGAAAGTCAATAATAATGATTTCATATTCATGGTTGTAAATTACATCTAATATAATGACAACGGCGACAGAGCGGTTATAAAATTACCGCTGTCCCGGTTTTCTAACATTTTTTCCCTCCACCCCAGTCAGATTATCACCCAAGTCTTCCCGAGCCTGATTTGCCAGGTCTTGCATCATATCTACTACTTCCGGATACAGTTCCTGAACATCATAGGACTCGCCGGGATCACGTCTCAAATCGTAAAGCGCCAAACCGGTAGTGTCCTTGTTGTACGGACCTGGCCAGCCGTCATTGCCCGGAAGTACTCGCCGGTATGACTGGGTGGTGACATGTGGCAGTACTAACTTCCATTGCTGGTAACGAACCGCTTCCAGATCGTTCCGGTGATAATAATAATATAAGATTTCTCGGGGACTACTGGTATTGTTTCCCATAAGCAAACTGGAGATATCCAATCCGTCAATGTTGCGGTCTGGCAGAGTGGCGCCTGTAAGTTCGGCCAGGGTAGGTAATATGTCCATGGTAGCTGCCAATTGATGATTGACCTTCCCTGCTGGAATTTTTTTGGGCCATCTCATAATACAGGGCACCCTTTGTCCACCTTCGTAAGTAGTACCTTTACCTTCGCGCAAACCGCCTGTGGATCCTGCGTGGTTGCCAAAATTCAGCCAGGGGCCATTATCCGTCATGAACATTATCAGGGTATTCTCCTGCAATCCCAATTCCTGAAGAGTTTCCATTATCTGGCCTACCGACCAATCAATTTCCATCATTACGTCTCCATATAGGCCCTGCTGGCTCTTTCCTCTAAACTTGTCAGACACCCCCAAAGGTATGTGAGGCATGGAATGCGGCACATAAAGAAAAAAGGGCT
This sequence comes from Cyclobacteriaceae bacterium, assembly GCA_029861825.1. Taxonomy (GTDB): domain Bacteria; phylum Bacteroidota; class Bacteroidia; order Cytophagales; family Cyclobacteriaceae; genus JAJCYK01. The sequence continues at coordinate 77 of JAOTYN010000275.1, read as the reverse complement.
GATTCTGGTGTCGGCGAATGAAATCAACAGCTCTTTGGGTATAGCGGGTGGTCAACTGATCTTGATCGGCCAAAGTG
>JAOTYN010000274.1 GCA_029861825.1 Cyclobacteriaceae bacterium | reverse complement strand
AGATCATCCAGCCAGGAAATACCTTCCATAAAGGATTCTCCGGAAATCCTCCAGCCCACAGACACCGAAGGAAATATTCCGTAGCGGTCATTGGCTCCAAACTTGGAAGACCCGTCTCGGCGAATGGCAGCTTGTAGCAGATACTTATCATCAAAATCCAGATTTACCCTACCGATTAAAGATTCCAATCTATTCTTGGTTTGAGTAGATGCAAACGCAGTATTGGTTGATGCTGAGTTCAGATATCTAAGGTTATCGGAGGGAAATCCCTGACCAGAAACTAAGTTGCTTTCCAATTCCTCTTCTTCAAAAGTGAAACCCGCCAAAGCTGTTAAACTCAAGCGATCATCCACTAATGAGTTGGTGGTATAGGTTACGGTGTTTTCGCTTACCCATTTGGTTCTGAGTGCAGTGGCTGAGGTGCCAGCACCACCGATACCTGCACCTGAAGGATGGGTAGTGGGAGCAAAACTAAAGTCCTTTACCCAAGTCACATCGGTCCCAATTGAGGTTCTCAATTTTAAACCGGGAATTACCTCGTACTCGGCATAAGCATTACCCACCACCGCAAAGCTTTCTTGCTGATCGTCCTGTTCGAACATTTGAAGGGGGTTGTTGGCGGTAATAACCGCAAAGGTTCCATCTTCATTAAATGGCCCTTCATCCGGGCGCGCCTGCAAGGCTTGGGGCCAGGCCGAGAAAATACTGTTGTCCCGTGCGGTAATAATAGCATTGGTTTTTGCTACTTGGGTATTGATACCAATATTCAGTTTGTCATCCGCGGATTTATTCTCCAAGTTGAAACGTGCTGAAATACGATCAAATCCACCTTTTTTTAGTATTGATTCCTGGTTAAAATAATTTCCGGAAATAAAGAATCTGGTATTATCACTACCTCCAGAAGCCGAGAGCTGATAGTTCTGAATGGCCGGATTGTCACGCTGAATGATATCAGTCCAATTGGTAGTTTCTACCGAGGGATCCTCGTCAAATTGCGGATCCGGCGCTAAACCAGCTGCGGCACGGGAATCTCTCATTATTTCCCTAAACTGAGAAGCATTCAGGAAGTCCAGCTCATTAGAAAGAGATTGAACCCCATAATAAAATGAAGCATCAATTTCAGTTTCCTGGTTGTAGCTCCCTTTCTTGGTGGTAATGAGTACCACTCCATTAGAAGCTCGAGAGCCATAAATAGCGGCTGCTGCTGCGTCCTTTAGAACCTCAATAGATTCAATTTCTTCAGGATTGATACGGGAAAGAGGTGAAACCCCTTGTCCGTTAGGCAACTGGCCATCATCGCGATTGGTCATAGGCACACCGTCAATTACATATAAGGGATCGGTAGAACCCACCCCGCCGATGGAAGCTACCCCTCTCACACGCACAATAGCACGTTGACCGGGACGACCACTACCGGAAGTCACATTTACACCAGCAACCCGACCTTGGAGTGCCTCCAGTGGGTCTGCTACCGGAATGTTTTCCAGTACATCTTTATCCGCGGAGCCAATAGCTCCTAAAATATCACGCCTTTGTTGGGTTCCATAACCCACCACCACCACTTCACTTAATTCGGTAACATCAAGGGCCAGATTCACATTGATGGTAGATTGACTACCTACGGTGACCTCCTGACTGGTATAACCGATAAATGAAAAAACTAAAATGGCGTTATCGCCGGGTACAGATAAGTTGTAAAAACCGTCAACATCCGTAACGGTTCCATTGGTTGTTCCCTTGATGAGAACATTCACTGCTGGCAGGCCTTCTCCGTCTTCGGAAGAGGTGACCTGACCTGTTACATTGCGCTCCTGAGCCCACAGGGCCGTAGTTAAAAACAGGAAAACGAATAACAGGCTACTAGTAGTTAGTAGAGTTCGTTTCATAGAAGTTTATTTAGTAGAACAATTACTTGGAGATGGGTATGTAAAAACCTGCTTAACACCCATCCTAATCAAAATTGGGGATATTTGACGCTCTAGGGTATCCCCCCAAATAAGGGTATTTACGCCAAATTAAATTGGGCATATCCCGTCCATATCAGTGTTTTGTGGTAGAATTTTCAGGTTTGTCAGCATCTTATTAATCAGCTGAGTTGTAGACTTTGCCAGACCTTTAATAGGTGAGGTGATTACTGAGTTTTCTATTTGATTGAAAATCAATTAATTATACCGATAAAGTCCGTAAACAGTCTTGAAACAGCTGTAATTAGATGGTAGCTGAAGTTGACTATGGATCTTGGTGAGCATTTTTACGGTATATGCTCCATAATGGGTTAGTTGCCGGTGTACGTATTCGGTTAGTTGGGTACCGATTGGACACCATTTTAAGATCTGCTGGCAGAAATGTCACCCATATGGGTGTTAAATTGGGATGAACGGTTCAATGGCGCCACGAAGATAGAAGTAATAAAGAAAAACGGCTTTTTAGCAAGCCGTTTTTCCATGGGATAATGATTTAATTCCAAGACCTAGTAGCCAGGGTTTTGTTCCAAGTTACTGTTCACGTCTATTTCTCTTTGCGGAATAGGAAATACCAACTCATCAGCATTATAAGGAGAGCCACTCACAGTTTGTTGGGTGCGTTTGAGATCATGTAATCGTTGACCTTCAAATGCCAGCTCCTTGCGACGTTCCACCATAATATCATCTAAGGTAAGAACGGCTAAAGCAGTGAGTCCTACCCTGCCCCGTATTAAGTTGATATCGTCTAGGGGATCAGCCCCAACTGCAGTGCCAGCCCGGAAGTTGGCTTCAGCCCGGGTGAGATACATTTCGGCTAATCTTACCACTGGGATATTAGCGCCATCGACGGCCCATTTGCCGGTCTTGGGTAAACCATCAATTCCAGTATAGAACAGGTCTAACCTGGCGTCTCCGGCTTCGTAAAGGTCCAGATGTGCGGGAAGAACATCGATATCCCCGTCGCGTCCTACACCCACCAGGTTGGCGTAGAATGTGGGCAGGCCACTATTGGAAGTACCGGCGTTGAAAGTTGTATTTTGCTGAACAGCAAAAATATCCTCTATAGAGTTCGCTGCATTGTTGAACGCGGAGGCATAATCCGGGACCAGGGTGTAACCACCCTGATCGATAACGCGGTTGGCTGCGTCGGCGGCAGCAGCATAGTCGCCTTGTTGTAAGTAAACCCTGGAAAGCATAGCCGCGGCGGCATGACGGTTAGCGAAAGAGCCATTGCGGCTATTCATAAGTGATTCTGCATCGGTTAGATCGGCGATCACCTGAGTATAAACTTCTGCTACGGTGGCTCTGGATAATTGAGTAGATTCATCTATAGCATCGGTTGCGGAGGTTACTATGGGCACGCCCACTTGTAAATTTGCACCACCGGGTTCGTAGGGCAATGCGTAAAAGCGTACCAACTCAAAATGCATCACGCCTCTCATAAAAAGAGCCTCGCCTAGTGCTTGGTCCTTTAAAGCCTGATCTACAATATCAATGTTAGCTATGACATTATTAATAATATTGATTGAGTTATAAGCTCGCATCCAGTTGTTTCTGGCCAGCAAGTGATTGGATATCATGTCCCGGTCAAAGATGTCTTCATAGGTATCGAATGACCCATTCCAGGTAATCTCACCATCGGATCCCATCAATTCACTGAACAGGTTAAAGTCCCCGCCATACAATTCACCACCTTCCGGCCGCCCGTCAGAGGCAATTCCGAATTGCCCTCCAGCTTCACTATAACTGCCAATGAGCACGTTGATAACATTCTCTGAACTGTTCAAGGCCACATCTGTACTAATAGATTGTTGGGGCTCAATATCCAGTTTACCGTCACAGGCCCATAAAGTCACCAGCATCAAAGCCATGAAACCGGATCGTATGTTTATTTTATTTATTGTTTTCATAGTTCTTATAGTCCGAGTTTTACGCCAAAGATTATGGTCCGGGCTTGAGGTGCGGTGTAGAAATCACGCCCGCCACGGATATTGTTGGTTTGATTTGATGGATTAGTGCCATCAAAGTTCACTTCGGGATCCCAACCTGTGTAATCGGTAATGGTCCAGAGGTTGGTACCCGTTACATAGATACGGACATTGTTTAATGAAATTCGTTCCAGGACAGCAGGAGGCAAATTGTAACTGAGTGTTACATTTCGCAATCTGATGTAGTCCCCATCCTGCAAATACCGAGTAGAATTATCTATACCGTTTCCTCCCAAAAACCTCAGTTGCGGAACGTCCGTTATATCACCCGGATTTTGCCAGCGGTTCAACTGATCCGCACTTTGATTGTCAAAGAAATCAAATCCTGCGGTCTGAAAACTTGCACCGTCGTTGAATATGGAATTTCCGGATACAAACTGAAACAGGAAATTCAGATCAAAGCCCTTATAACTAAGCGTATTGGTAATCCCTCCTATCCAATCCGGGAAAGGTGAACCTACAAACTGCTCCTGGGCCTCCGAAAAGTCGCTGGTGGTCTCACCACTACCATCTCCTTTTTCAAAAAGTGCATCACCGTTAGCGGGATCAACTCCAGCATATTTTACCAAATAAAACACCCCCAACGGTTGCCCTTCCTGGGCCCTATTTATGCCGGAGGTAATGATCTGACCTTCCAGATCCGTTACTTCGTTGGTGTTTTTGGCAAAATTAAGGTTAGTAGTCCATTTAAAATCGCCCACCAGGTTATCGGAATTGATCACTACTTCAAATCCTTTATTTTCCAGTTTCCCGATGTTTTGTGTCACTACACCAAAACCGCTGGTAGCCGGCACTTGGACGTCCAACAGCAAATCTTCGGTCTTTTTCAGATAGTAATCGATCTCACCGGTTATGCGGTCGTTGAAAAGACCGAAGTCAACTCCTATATCCAACTGCGCAGTTGTCTCCCACTGTAAATCAGGGCTGGCCACACTACTGGGTCTCAGTCCGGAAGTTCCGGAATAACTGGTGCCCTGGAACAGGCCCAAGGCATCGAAGTTGCCAATTTCGGAATTTCCGGTCAAGCCATAACTGGCCCGTAATTTCAAGAAGCTGACTGGTCCACTAGACAGAAATGCCTCTTCGGATAATACCCAACCGGCAGAAGCCGCCGGGAAGAACCCATAGCGATTGTCCGCACCAAATCGTGAGGATCCGTCAACCCTACCGCTAAGGGTAAACAGGAATTTGTTGTTGAACTTAAAATTGGCTCTAGCAAAGTACGACAGATAAGAGAATTTAGTTCCGATGCCACTAAACGATTCTGCCTCGGCTGCGCTGAAAATGGTCCTCAAGTCATCATTGGGGAATCCACGGGCCTGTATAGAGGCAATATCCTGATCCGATTCCTGATAGCTCATCCCTCCAACTACTTGCAGGTCGTGCTGAGTATTGATGGTGGTGTTATAGGTAAGATAATTATCAAGTGTGTAGTTTACCACCCTTACGGTCCTCAATTCACCCTGGCCGGCGGGCGCTCCGTCCTGTGTTTCGCGTCCTTGGAAGTTGTCTTCAGTTTGATGCAGCAGATCCAGTCCGAATTTTGAAGTAAATACCAGCCCGGGAATTATTTCCAGATTGCCATATACATTGCCAATATTTCGGAACACTACAGTTTCACCGGTGGCATCGCGATTTTGGATCAAGCCATTATAATACACCGTACCGGTAAACAATCTACCGGTTTCGGGATCGAATTGTGGTTGTACCGGAGGCAAGGCCACTAATTGCAAAGGAGTAGCAAAGGCATTATCATTGGACACCCGACCGTTTTCCGAACGAGTGATTCCCACATTTATCCCAAAGTTGAGCTTGTCAGTTACCGAGTGGTCTAGGTTCATGCGGCCACTAATGCGGTCAAAATCCGTACCGATAAGGATACCTTCCTGATCGCTATAGGTGCCCCCCATATAGAATCTGGTTTTTTCATTTCCACCAGAAGCAGACAACGCGATTTGACTGGTTCGTCCATCCTGAAAAGCCAGATCCTGCCAATCGGTATTGTTGTTGTCCCTCCACCCTGGAATAGCCGCGTCTTTCAGGGCTTCAAGATTAGGCAGT
>JAOTYN010000010.1 GCA_029861825.1 Cyclobacteriaceae bacterium | reverse complement strand
GAATTGCCTCGCCTTCCTGGCTTGCGACGCAGCCGCCGACACCAATCACCATATCTGGCTTGTTCTGCTTTAGCTTCCTCCAGCGCCCGAGCTGCGAAAAAACTTTCTCCTGGGCCTTTTCCCGAATCGAACAGGTATTCAGCAACAACACATCAGCTTCCGACTCGACATCGGTGACGGACAGATTGCAGCCTTCGGCAAGCACATCCAGCATTTTCGCTGAATCATACTCATTCATTTGACAGCCGTGGGTTTTGATAAAGACTTTACCGCTCATACGCCTATTCTAGTTAAAAACATGGCCAAAAGCGCGCAACATACACCGTGTTAATTGGAGATTCCAGTGGTTTGGCTCAGGAAGGGTATTTGAGAATATTTCCTTTATCGGCACTATCGACATTCTGCGTTAATCTTTGCTGTACCAGATCAGCCACATCACATTGGGGACTGTATCCATTTACCGCCTCAACTAAAATCAGCCGCCCGGCTTCGACATTGTTAGTTTCAATCGCTAATTTAAGTTGGTCTATGTAGTCCGAAACTTGCCCCCAATTAGTGTAATCTTCATCAGCAGCCATAATAAGGGGATGACTGGTCGGCGACACATTTTCACCGATTAGCAATTCTTCATAAAGCTTTTCCCCCGGTCTTAATCCGGAAAATACAATTTCGATATCGCCATCGGGATTTTCTGCATCCTTAATTTCCAGTCCACTTAAATGGATCAGTTTCTTTGCCATATCTAAAATTTTGACTGGCTCACCCATGTCCAGCACAAAAACTTCGCCTCCATCACCCATGGCACCAGCCTGTATCACGAGTTGCGATGCTTCCTCGGTAGTCATGAAATAGCGGATAATCTTGGGGTCGGTAACGGTAACGGGGCCACCGTTTTTAATCTGGCTTCTAAACAAGGGTATAACCGAACCTGAGGAACCCAGTACATTGCCAAATCGAACCATGCTAAATCGCGTGTTTACTTTTTCCCGCATTGATAGTACCTGCAGAACCATTTCCGCAAACCTTTTGGTTGCGCCCATGGTACTTGTCGGGCGCACCGCCTTGTCCGTCGAAATCAAGACAAAAGTTTCGACATTATTTTCTATTGCTGCAATCGCTGTTTTATATGTACCAAGTATGTTGTTTTGAATAGCTTCCAGCGGATTTTTCTCGACCATCGGGACATGCTTGTAGGCTGCGGCATGATAAATAGTCTGAACCCCGAAAGCCTTGCAAACCATTTCCACCCGGCTTTGAATGGTAACGGAAGCCAATATTGGGATTATAAAGTTTTCATTAGTCACCAAATCTGGAAAAATCCGTTCTGCCATGGCGATTAATTCACTTTCCACTTTGTACAGGTCGTGCTCGCTACGTTCATACAGAATCAGGGTAGCTGGTCTAATCTTTAGAATCTGACGACAAAGCTCGGAGCCAATAGACCCACCCGCCCCAGTAACCATGACCACTTTACCGGTAATATTACTGGTTAATAAATTTTCATCCGGGTCTACAGGGTTCCTACCTAACAGGTCACGTAAACCTACCTCTCGGACATCGTTAGATTTGATCTCGCCACTGGCTAAATCCTCGAGGGAGGGTAGCGTAATTACATGAACCGCATGTGGCTCCAACATCGAAATAATTCTACTCCTGGTCGAGCGGGAAGCTGAAGGCAATGCTAGCAGCACCTCGGTCACGGCTAAATTGTCAATAATCGAACTTAGCTGCTTAAACGAATATACCCGTAAACCGGCGATGTAATTTCCTTGTAGACCAGGATTATCATCAATAAATGCAACCGGTTTAAACCTGAAACTATTAGACAAGGCACTTGCAATCTGTATTCCGGCCTCGCCCGCACCATAAATAGCTACTCTGCTTCTTGTTTTATTCCGAGCCCCCTTCTTAAAGCTACCTGAAAGCCACCATCGAGCGATCGCTCGGCTACCTCCAACCAGTAGAATAATCATCAACCAGTTAATAATCAAAACCGAGCGAGGCACACCCGGTGTCGCAGTTAACAATACCAGTACACCCCAAGTAAGAGTGTAAAGGCTTGCCGCTTTTATCACTGCCCAAAAGGCCATGAAACCGATATATCGAATAATTGCGTTATAGAGACCCAGGCGAATAAAAATGGGAACCGCAATGACCGGTGCGGCAATAAACAAATACAAAATATCGCCTTCCGGAATATAAATCCTACCGAGTCTCAGCGTAAAAGATGCCCATAAGGCAAAAGGGATCAGAAACAGATCTACGGAAAGTAGAATTGTTTGTTTAATTCTTCTTGGCAAACTAAGAATTTGATTTGTTATCATTAACAACTATCCGGAGTAAACGTCAGATCTCTTTAATAGATATTATATGGCGCCATCAAGTAAAGAGCCATGCGCCATTATAGCTCAACAACACAGTCGTCAAATCTAATACTACGGAAAATACTACAGAAATTGATCCGAAATCACCTCCAACTCGCTGTTACTTTGGGCCTTGCCGGATCTCAGGTAGACAGAGTATCTACTGGTAATTTAAGCTCGTCGTTGGCATTAGGTATTAACTCTTCAATAATACACTTAAAATAGCCAGTTGAATTGGTAAATCTGAGGTCGCTTAACTAAAAATCAACATTAATATATTTAAATGAAGGCTAAAACCGAGATTTAATAAATCTAATCGAAAAAATTGATAAAGAAAAGAAAGTTCCCGGGAACGATGCCTTCCAAAACAGTTTCGAAAGTTCCAACGGAACGCTTCAATCCGGATACATTGGACATCGAATAAATAAAACACTTAACCACATAGCATTGATGGAAAATATCGATCGTTTGCGAAGGTTCTAGAATTGAAATTCCTTATTATTAAAAAAAAATCGCTAACTATTCTAGGTTTGTTGATCGTTTACAAACTGTTACTAGATTTTTGGTACATAACATCAATAGGTGGGATTTTTCTGGGATATTCAGAACCAGTTTTTGACATCATAAAATTAATCGAAGCAATGGTAATAACCTCTCTAGCTGCTTACTTATTTCCTCGTCACTGGAATACTCCATCGAGTTTCTACTACAGTATCTTGGCATTGGCCGTCATTATACCAATGGTGGTTTTATACACGTGGATAGATTGTAGCCGCTTGTATTTATATATCGTAGCATTAGCTTTTGTAATTATAGGAATTATCAGAAAGCTCAAAAGGTTTAGGATCCCAATTGCAGTAAACGTCTACAGAATTGTTCTGTCGACCCTTACCGTTTGTACTCTAACAGCGTTAATTTGGGTTATATATGCGACGAAAGCCAATTTTATTATCGATTTAACTGACACATACAAGTATCGGATTGAATATCGCACGAGCCTTGAAATCGGATTGTGGGGGTACCTAATAACCTGGGTTGGAAAAGTCTTTATACCTCTGTTTATTTCTATAGCATTGCTGAGAAAAAATAAACTTACACTCATAGTGTTAGTGGCAGTGGCAGTCTCGTACTTTTCGTTAACGACCCACAAATACCTGCTCGTGATCGGCCTGTTCCCCCTATTACTCTACGCCCTACACAAATACAGCGATCCAGTAATAAAAAGCTTGTATCTATTAACCTCCACCCTTACCTTTTTATATATCGTGTTTTTACTTTTCGAAAGTTACTGGATACCAGCACTGGCCGTCCAGAGACCAATCTTGAAACCCGCTTTATTAAATTTTATTTACTATGATTTTTTCAGCACCCATGGCTTCGTCTATTATTCAAACAGCGTTTTTAGCTGGTTAGTGGAACCACCATATGATAAATCTCCGCCGTTTTTAATCGGGGAATATTTCAAAAACGATCTCGAAACCAGATCCAATACAGGTTTTTTAGGTACCGGTTATGCCCATTTTGGATTGATTGGTGTAATTGCTTTCGCCGTGATAATTGGATTGATTTTGCGAATCTTAGACTCGGTTTCCCATGGCATGCCAGTGTGGTTTGTCATTGCTATTACATTTGGACCGTTTTCAAGCATGCTTATCGCAGCAGATCTGTTGTCGGCTATTTTTACCCACGGTGTACTTATTTCCCTTATTCTCATTTGGGCAATAAGACCTAATATTATGAACTACTGTAACCGTTATCCTGTTCTGAGAAATTACGCCTTTTAGACAAAGTTTATACGGAGATTATAACGACGCTTTCTCCATCACATTAGCGATTACTTCGCCGGTTTGTTTTATTTCATCATCGGTAAGCGTGGGGTGTACCAGAAACATCAAGCTGGTCTCTCCCAGTTCTTTCGCATTAGGTAAAGATTTCTGAGGTCTAAATTCCGTTGCCTCAAATGCTGACTCAAGGTAAACCTCTGGGCAGCTACCATGATAACAAGGGACCCCCTGCTTGTTAATTTCCTCCACAATCCTATCCCTGGACCATCCAGGTTTCAATTTTTCAGGTCGAACAAATACATAATGCTTGTATTTGGCATGATTTATGTGGGGAGGTATAAGAGGTACACGAAGCGCACCAAATTGTTGACAAGCCGCGTCAATTTTCAAACTGTTTGCAAGTCTTTTCAAGCTCCAGTCCTGCATGCGTTTTAACTGGAGCCTTCCCAAAACCGCCTGTATTTCAGTCATTCTTAGATTGGTACCAAATGTATCATGCAGCCATCGAAATCCCGGAGGGTGGCTCGAGTCGCCCACTTTATCTAGAGATTTACCATGATCCTTATAGGACCATAATCTTGCCCACAATTTCTCGTCATCTGTTGTAATCATGCCTCCCTCGCCACCCGTACTCATGATTTTATCCTGGCAGAATGACCAGACGCCTATACGTCCCAATGAACCAACCGACTTGCCTTGATAGCGGGCTCCATGCGCTTGCGCACAGTCTTCAACAACATGCAGCCCATACTCATTGGCTACCTGTTCTATGCCGCTCATTTCGCAAGGCCAACCTGCGAGATGGACACAAATGATGGCTTTAGTTTTGTTTGAAATTTTTTCACGGATGGACTCAGGAGTTATATTTTGAGAATTCAGCGAAACATCGGCGAAAATCGGAATTGCGCCGACGTTGATAATGCACGAAACGGACGCAATAAATGTGCGCGGCGTTACGATTACCTCGTCGCCCTTAGCAATTCCTAACGTCACTAACGCGGCTTCGAGGGCCACAGTGCCATTCATTAACGCTATGGCATAATTGGTGCCAGCCCAATCCGCAAATTCTTGTTCAAATTGGCGAGTCTCGTTACCGGTCCAGTAATTAACACGATTCGACAATAGGACCTTGCTTACCGCATCGGCCTCCTCTTGGCTGAAACAGGGCCACGGCGAAAATTTTGTATTTAACATGTCAGCCTACAATACTCTTACAGATATAAAGAAAGTCCTTAAGTAAGGAATAGTTTCTAATATATTCATGGTTTATACGGATCTTATCGGGCCAGATTACTTCATCATTGTAACGCACGGGATTTTCTTGCCGTGCAAGAATCTCTTCTTCATTCCTATATTTTATTGCTGCTGGGCCGGTGATACCGGGCCTTATTGAAAGTATCAGGCGGTCTTCACCTTCAAGATTGTCGGCATAACCAGCTACGTCAGGTCTCGGTCCGACGAAACTCATGTCGCCTATCAAAACATTCCAGAGTTGTGGTAACTCATCAATTTTAGTTTTTCTCAAAAGACGCCCAATTTTAGTTATACGGCAATCATCTGCGGTTGTAATTGAAGTCTCTACACCTTCTACCAAAACCATGGTCTTTATTTTAATAAGCTTAAACGGCATCCCGTTTCGTCCGATCCTCTCCTGAAAGAAAAAACCGTTTGACCTCGTATCGAGCGAGGCAATCGCCCAGGCAGTTACCAGCACTGGCATACAGAGAACTAGACCCACCCCTGAAAATCCAATGTCAAATATTCTTTTTGTAGTCCGCTGAATCGGGGACAAAGCCTTGCTCGACTCATTCATAGCCAAATTTCGAAAGCGTTTCCCCAACAAGTGATCGAATTTTACCCTCCAGTTCCGGTGATAAATTGGCTCGCCCTTTACCGACACTGTTAAGCGAAACATTTCTTACCGCCAATTTCAACTTGTCTTGATCAACGTTGAAATCCAGATCATCTAGTATGCCATTTAGAGATTCCAGTGGCTGGTTTACGAAATCTTCATATCTAACCGAGGCAACCCTGCCCTTTGGTAAGGCGTCAAGCGCAGAGCTAGATAACTCGACACATCTCTGCCATTGTAATGCGCACACCTCCCCCAGACTTAGATCATCCAGCGCTTGATACATGCCATGAAACTGGGGGCCCCAGAAAGCGAGGCGCTGTTCCCGAGAAAAAAACCGATAAATGCGATTAAGAAAATAACGCGAGGCATAAAATGGCAAATCTGAAATCGGCACATAACGCGCCTTCCGCATCAAATAAGCGAGGTCGATATTTGCCTTCCAGCGATTCAACGCAGAGTCCACAACATCGAAGCCGTCTCTATATATAAACACATATTTCGCATTGGGTATGACCTGATCGACGAACGGAACTCGAAGCGAATTTGCACAAGTTTTTTCAACGACAATGTTGAGACCTTGCTTGCTTGCCAACCGTCTAAATTGATCGCGGACATAGTCCTTTACTGCAGCAGTCGCCAGTGCCGTATCATATTCATCGGTCGGCTCGGTGATGTTGCCATGCCTCCAGATGTAGTTTATCTCGTCGCAGGGCCAGGTCCCAAAGCCTGGAATCTGGCATATCACGTCTCGAAGCATGTTGGTGCCTGACCTGGGAGCCCCGATTATTATCAGGGTTTGAAAATCTTTCACGTCAGTAAAGTCTCAGGCAACAAGGCTCTGAACTACTCGGTAAAACTGCTTATAAAGACCTTCTTTTGAGTACATGGTGATCGCATTCTCAAACTTGAAAAATGAACTAGTACTTTGCTTACTATCGATAGCCATATCGACGACGTTAATAATATCATCAGCCAACCTGGTCAAGTCCTCGTTTACCAGGCCAACATTTACCTCTTTCACGATTCTGCCTGCTTCGCTATTTTTACCTATCACAACAATAGGCGTACGCGCTGTAACATAATCAAAGAACTTATTGCCTAAAGACGCAGAAATAGCTTCGCCACCATCGACAGGATAGATTGCAAAATCATACTCTGAGCACCTTTCGACCACCATATTTTTTGGTACAACACCATTAAATTTGACATCTAGCCCCAATGAACAAGATTCATCTAATAGTGCCTGCCTTGATTCACCATCACCGTATATATCCAATCTTACTGCGAGACCCTTGTTTTTCAGAATCACCGCCAGATCAAACATACTTGATAAAGAAAGTACTTTCCCAAGCGTTCCAAAAAAACATATCTTGACCTCCCTATTTACCAGCGATGCTTTATCTACAACAAAATCAATTTCACCAGTACCAATTGGAATTATACTACTCGAGCTCACTCGGTAACGCTGCGACAACAGCTCCAGCATCTGTTGGCTATAACTGATCACATGGTCGGCATTCTTGAATAACATCCCTTCAAAAAAACGATAGCATTTTGACAAAATTCCGTTTTGTGAAACTATTTTTCTTTCAATCGCAACATCTAATGGAATGTCTCGAACCTCTATAACCAGTTTTGTGGCACTCAACCATTTAATCGGTAAGGCGGCAATCGCCATTAGTAGCGGATGAGTGGTTGTAATGATGACATCCAGTTTTCTTCCATGAACCAGAAGAAATAACAACACGTTGAAAAAACAGAAGGCGCTATAAAGAAGCCGCCCCGGCAATCCTTTTCTGGCAGTGGCTGGCACATAAAATCGATACTCTCGATAACCACTTGCGTCCCTGAAGTATCGCCAGGGCAGCAATAAATCAGGAATCGCCTTTTTCCCGGTTAGAGGATCTACGTTAGGAATTAAAGCAATGACCTCAGCATCCTGGGTTGCAAGGAACTCTGCAATTTCCCGTGATCTTTGACCGCCTCTTTCGTTTTCGTATCTTAAATGTTGAAAAAGTAACAAAACTTTCATTTGCCATCACTACATCTTGAAACATTCCAGTCAGAAAGTTTTTGCTGAATATCACGCTCGTAAATCCTACCAGAGGCTACCATTTAATCCCTTTAAAAATGACATCTCTACGGATATTGTCCTTGCAGCTTATAGCTTCCTCTAATGCATGAATCATATACTCATCGGACAGGAGATGCGGCACTACTCCGATATCAACTAGACCCTGGTAGGTTGGGTTGTAATAGTGATCTTCCAACTCCTTGCGGGGATTTTCAATGTGTTCAATATTTACCTTGATTCCAAGTGCGGCCCCTGCCTTTTGAGTTTTGGTGGCAAGTTCGTTTACCGAAAAAGTCTCGGTGATCTGGTTAAAAATACGCAACTCACCTTTATCTGCCGGTTTCAATTCAGCCTTGTGTACGCACTGCAGTGTATCCTTGATATTCAAAAAACCACGTTTCTGTCCACCTTTTCCATATACAGATAGCGGATAATCAATTGCAGCCTGGACAATAAATCGATTCAGTATCGTCCCGAATATTTCGTCATAATTGAACAGGGTTTTCAACCGGGGATCAATTTTACTTTCCTCAGTTTCATTACCGTACACCGGACCTTGCATCAGATCAGTAACCCTGAGGTCCCAATTTCTAACGCCAAACCAAAGTAGATCAGTATCCATAATCTTAGTGGTGTGGTACACGGACCCCCCCTGCCGGGGGTAAAGAAATTTTTGTTCCCTACCCTTGTGCGTGACCACTAGCCATCCTTCTTCAATATCGATATTGGGAGTTCCATATTCCCCCATAGTCCCGAGTTTTATGATATGGGTCTCGGGGCTCAGGTCCTTAACCGCCCACATCAAGTTATTTGTCGCTTGAAGATTATTGGTAATCGTTAGTCCTGCGTATTTATAATTCATCATCGAATACGGCGCTGAAGGTTGTTCAGCGTAGTGAACCACGGTCGTAGGTTGGGCGTGAGAATTATTACTCAGAGCCCAATCGTAGTTGCTTTTGCTATTAAAAAGAGACCTGGTAAATTCGTCGTTGGTTAGATCGCCAATAATTACCTTGATCTCTTTACCGGTTAGCTGATGCCATAATTTGGCTCGATCAATCAAATTCGGAACCGGGTAGAGTAAACCTGTATCCAGTTCATCACAGGCTTTGCGCCGGAAATAGTTATCGACGACTACAACATCATAGCCGCGGTCGGAGAAATACATCGCGGTTGGCCATCCCAGATAACCATCACCACCAAGGATTAATATGCTCAAATTTAATCTACCTCAGAATCCTGGGACAGGTCCAAGCACCTTATGTTGATTCATAAAAGTTTCAATTTCGTTAATTGAAAGGAAGGGTTCATCTGATGATATATATGGTCTGTCAATATTGTCACTAACCAGATCAGCGTAGTTATATTCTACTTTTTTATACTCGTCCCTAAATGCTGGCAGTACAGAAAAATAGTCTGGCAATTCAACTGCCCTGCTGGTTTCATCGCTGCTCATTAATTCTTCGTACAGTTTCTCTCCAGGCTTACTGCCAATATTATTGATATTGATGGCAGCAGGATCATGACCATAAGCCGGTGCGAGCATTTTTACCATTGTGGTCGCTAGATCAACTATTCGAATCACAGGCATTTTAGTGACAAATACCTCTCCCCCAAATGCGAGCTCGGCAGTATCCAGGACCAGTCGAACCGATTGCTCCAGGCTCATGACAAAACGGGTCATTCCCGGATCGGTTAGCGTAATCGGGCCACCTGAGGCAATCTGCTTGTGAAATACAGGTACAACCGAGCCGCTAGAGCCCAATACGTTCCCAAACCGCGTGGACGCAAACACAGTTTCACCAGCTTGACGATAAGTGTTAGCCGCTGTAATGAGTTTTTCACCCATTAATTTTGATGTCCCCATCACGTTGGTAGGATTGACTGCCTTGTCTGAGCTGGTAAAAATTACGCGCTTGACAGAATTATCGAATGCACAGGCAATAATATTCTGTATACCGATAATATTGTTCTGTACCGCCTGACCCGGGGAATGTTCACAAAGAATTACATGCTTAAGCGCCGCCGCATGAAAAACGATATCGATTCCCGACATATGCCGATTGAGTTCATCTCTATCCCTGATATCGGCTACATAATGCCTAATCTTATCGTCAGCAGTATATTGTTGATCAAGGAAAAACAATGCAGATTCATTGTTGTCGAGCCCGATCACTTCTGCCACACCAAGTGACTCGTCAGAAGCCAATTGCCTGACCAATCCTGCGCCTACCGTACCGCATACGCCGGTTACAAGAACACGCTTGTTCCGAAAAATCATTATTTATTTTTCCTGCTGATTATCATTGCAAGTACGAATCAAGAATTATCCTGGGCAAGTAATCGTTGAACAATTCGAAAGGATGCCTTTCCATCACCATATAAATCAGTCTCAAAGTTCATATCCTGATTTAACATTTCCTTTATGGCAGGGAAAATTTCCGCTGCTGCAACATCTACAAGTCGATTCACCCCAGTTTCGACTAATTCGGTCCATTCTGTTTCTTGCCGTAATGTAATGCAACCCTTTCGATAAAAACAGGCTTCCTTCTGCAACCCCCCGCTATCTGTAACGACCAGATTGCAACGTTCTAACAACCATAACATCTCGAGATACCCGACTGGATCGATGGTATGGAACCCGGGTTTGATTTTCATCTCGGAAAATTTTTTCCGCGTGCGTGGGTGCAATGAAAGCAAAACTGGTATTTGCTGGTGGACCTGTTCGAGGCCTTTCACAATCTTTTTCAACCTCATATCATCGTCGGTATTCTCGGCACGATGTATCGTGGCAAGTATAAACGGCCTTCCTGGATCCAAATCGGAAGGAATAGCGGGTTCAGACGCTTTCGCCCGGTAAAATTCGGTCGCATCAAACATAACGTCACCTACCTTCAGAATTTCAATTCCAAGCGTAACAAAACCCTCTGCTTCGAGGTTTCGAACCGATTGCTCCGTGGGACAAAAAAGAAGCTTCGATACTCTGTCGGTCATCACCCGATTGACCTCCTCCGGCATTCCCAAATTATAGCTTCTGAGGCCAGCTTCGACATGAGCCAGTGGTAAATTCAGTTTAACCGCGGCCAACGCTCCAGCTAGAGTTGAATTCGTATCACCGTAGACCAGTACCCAATCGGGATTTTCCTTCAGCATCAAAATTTCGAGTTGTTCGAGCATTCTGCCGGTCATTTGCCCATGCCCTCCACCCGCTACGCCAAGGTGATAGTCTGGCCTGGGAATATCCATTTGTTCGAAAAAGATATCCGACATATTGCCGTCGTGGTGTTGACCGGTATGCACTAGTATTTCTGACACCTCGGGGATCTCCCTCAAAACCCGAGATACGGTCGCCGCTTTGACAAACTGTGGCCGCGCACCAATAACTGTTAGTAGTTTCATATTTATGCAGATAATCCAGTCTGGTTTTCGTTGAGTAGTTCCTCATACATTCCGATAAGCTTATCTGACTCAATCTTCCAGTTATATTTTTCAATTACAGCTCGCCTACCATTGCCACCCATTTTTCTGGCATCTTGTGGGTTTTCCAGTACCCATCGCAATGCATCTGCTATTTCTTGTGGGCTTTCCGGATCTACAACTAATCCGGCATTCTCTCCTTCAACAATGCGGCACCAAAAAGGAAAATTTGACGCAACTACCGGTATCCCCGCTGACATATACTCAAATAGCTTGTTCGGTTGGGACTCAATGTGATTAGGAGTTGGATGAAAGAGCACAAGTCCAGCGCGGGCCTTTCCCAATAACTTAGCCATAGCTTTCCTATCTACCCAATCGTAGTACTTAACAGCCCCCCATCCGCTCATTTCTTCTAATTGCTCTTTCAGTGCAACCGGGTTGACAGGGCCAGCAATATGCATCGTCGATTTCCGATGCCTGTTGAGAATTTCTATAGCCTCAATCATTTCGCGCGCAGCACGCTCGTCAGTTAACCCACCTACATATACAAAGTCTTCGGGGCGACTCTGATAATCATGATCGTCATCAAGGGACAGCTCATCGACTCGAGGGAAATTTTGAACAAGAACAGTGCTCTCCCGCGGAAATCTTTGTGCAATCGCCGGAGTTACCACTACTATCCGGCTAAATATCCTACTGGATAATTTTTCCGTCATCGCGACAGCTAGGGAGACGGGCTTTCGTATAAACCGCGGTATCCACTTCCTTTTCATTATGGTTTCAGGTACCGATTCATGAACATCGTAAATTACCGTTTTACCCAATAATCTAAAAACCAATCCTAATGGAATCAGTTCAGGATCATGAAAATGAATGATTTGGGGTTTAATTTTAAGTAGAGTTTTAAACATTGAAAAGCTCCCCAAAACCATTCGCACTAATCGGCCACGACCTAATTTTCCAATGTCGATAACTCTCACACCTTCGAGATCACTGTCACCCTTGTTATCGCGAACCAGCAGGCAAACGTCGGATTTCCATCTCTCCGCCAAATCCGCGCACTCCTTCAACCTGACTCTCGTATCATTTCGAGGATGAACTGTGGTTATATGTGCAATTTTCATAAAAAGATATCTTAATGAGGTTAGTATCGAGATGAATCCAGATACGAGTCACGATCTTTTGACCGATCGGTGTATTCGTAAGCTAGATATATAAGTTAGCTAAATACGAAACAGTCACTGCACAAATAGCCCAGACCAAGACGTATGGTAATGAAGACGACAAACGTCCAAGTGTTTCGGTAAATCTCATGCCAACAACGTTAATCACGACGATCAAATAAACAGAATAGAATATTGCGCCACTGACCGCATACCACTTTGACACATCTGCATTAATTACGATCGTACCCGCAATGATGACGGCCGAGATTCTAAATACCAGTCCAAATAACTGCAAGCCCAATGCAAGCTTCTGCCGTTTAGCTACGTGCAAAGCCATGGATACCGGAGACGACAAAAACTGCAGCATGAACCACGGGACCATCCAGGCAAGCAGTTCACCCGCCCGCTGCCATTCCTGTCCGAATATCGGACCGAATACAAAGGGTGCGACGATAGCAGCAAACAGCATTGGCCCCAAGCCTAACTTAGCCATTCCTGCCAGCACATTACCCGTTGTTTGTGAAAGTTGATTAGAGCGCTTGTCATCAACAGCCTGGGAATAGTAGACCTGTGAGACCGCGGCACCCACAAGGCTCAGCGGCGCCTGCATGATGCGCATGGCTAACATCAGTATTCCAAGCTCCGCACTTCCCGTGAATACCACAATTACCAGCAGAGGTACCTGAATTGAGGCAGCATTAGCCAAAGCTTCGAATGTGGAAAATCTGGGATAGTGGCCATAAAGATTGGCTGCCTTACGAATGCGCGAAAGACTGATTTGCGTAAATGCCCGCCTGTCTTCCTTTATTGCGCGACGTGCCAACCCAAGAAATCCTGCCCCCTGACTCACCAGTTGGCCAATAACCAGACCAAAAGCACCATATCCCAGTAAGCCAAATCCAACTTGCGCGCCAATACCCCCGATGGCCTGTTCAACTCGTGTTACTGCTATCCTTTTAAAGGCCTTTTTTCTCGTTGCCCAAAATCGAAAGGTATTGTAAACACCCACTACCAGTACGCCGAGCCCCAGTATCCAGAGATTACCCGTTTGTTCTGCCGGAACAATACCAGCCAGAAATTTTTCGGGAATCAACAGGGTGGCAAGTGTTACCAGGACAGCAAAAAATGAGACACTGATAAGTGCCAATGCCAACAGGTTCGATGCCAGACCATCTGTCTTTGGTAATGGAATCGCAATATGATAGCGTAGACTCGATACCGAACTGATAATTCCCAGTGTAGCTGTGAAGACTGCAAGAATACCAAAATCTTGCAGGCCATAAATTCGGGTAAGCACGGGTAATGCCGCCAGCATCAATAACTGCGAAAATGCAGTTGCTCCGGTAAGCATTGAAACCGAACGAACGAAATTACTTTTGGAAATTGTCATTGTCCTGAAAATAACCAGGAAAAACTTACCGAATTGTAATTCAAGTCTCGATACATCTAGATAGTTAATATAATACGCGGCATGATTCGATAAGCCTCCTGCTCATGGGTTGTCACACGAATCGGCAGATTCGCGCTATCTGATCAGGAAACTCCCGTCCGATTGATGATCCTTGTCTCTGACAGGTTCGATACGAGGCCAATCCCGGTGTATAGTAGACAACTATGCTGTCGAGCTGTACTCCGTGGGCAAGCGCGCAATGTTTAATGCCAATATAAACTTTCCGAGCTTATAACAAAATGAGAAATGGTCGCTGCCGATTTGCAGGGAGGTAACTGTACACCCGGCATCCCAGCCAATTCATCGCAGTATATTCTCGCTAAACTTCTGCGATGTGCAACGATTTTCTCCTATTTCATGAATTATTGAACAACAAAGCGAGCCTCGCAGATGCCATTTGCAACAGATAGCCTCGATACAGGCCATATATTTCTGAATTATAGTTAAACGAAACTGTAACCATCCCCTGAATTAGGAACATCAACATTTGGAGTTCTCCCGCGTAAACTGTGCCATTACCGAGAACGAAAATGAAGAAGTCACGATATTCGGAACACCAATTCATCAAGATCCTGAAAGAAGTTGAAGGCGGTAGGTTGGTAAAGGAAGTATGCCGCGAATACGGTATTTCCAACGCAACTTGCTACTGTATGTCGTCAAACCAAATAGGACAGATGGCATCCTGATTTCCAGTGGAATATTGTTATCGGATATCCCTTAAATACTCCGCTGATCGATTCTACATACCAGAAATCAAGTAATGACTTATATGTGATTATCAAGACAAGAATGGTAGGGGTGCTTTTATTTATTACCAGTGGTTTCACTTTTTTGCAGCCATGTATCTACGAAATTTACTAGTCAATATTGGCAATCCTTACATAAAACGTTGTATTTTCAAGTAGCATCGTTGATTGCACAATACCAGTTCCTATATTGGTGTAAAACCTTTAAACGCCATGTTCAGTTATTCATTATAATATGTCCAGGGCCATCAAATTGCCTGGTGTCGAATGGATAGTGAAAATAGCTCCTAATCGATCTGTTGAAGAAATTTAGGGACTACTTCTAAATAGGGAGTAAAAGTTAAAAATGAACGAACATATTGAGGCACAGAAAAATCGGTATGATAAGGAGGCGTTGGAGCATGAGGAACATTATGGAGATCCTTATACCCAAGCCTATCGCGATCGATTTATTAGAGGCCCCCTTTTTCGGTATGAACTAAAGGGGCTGCGTGTGTTGGATGCAATGAGTGCTTCAGGAGTAGAGACGGGGTTTCTGCTGAGTAGAGGCGCGAATGTTATTGGATTAGATATATCACCCAACAATGCCCAGGCGTATGAAAATAAATGGAATCTACCATGTGTGGTTAGAAGCATTCACGAAACAGGGTTCGAAGACGAGAGATTTGATGCGATCTATATTTGCGGAGGACTGCACCATGTTTTGCCTGTTTTAGATCAGACTATGAGAGAAATATATCGGATATTGAAACCTGGCGGGGTATTCTATTTTGTAGAGCCAAACAAGGATACTTGGTTAAATAAACTTCGTGAAATCTGGTATCGAAAAGATGATAGATTTACCGATGAAGAAGAAGCCATTAGCTACGAACAAAGCCTAAAAAAATATTTAGCCCTAGGTTATGAGGAAAAACATGTCGAGTATGGCGGAAATATAGCTTATTTGGTGATCGGTCAATCCCTGGCGTTAAGAATTCCCATGGGCTTTAAAAAGCTGATCGCACAACCACTATTCATACTAGAGGTGATTTTCAATTTCCTGCCTTTTTCGCCTAAATTATTTTTTGCAGCTGCCTGGCAAAAGCAAGCTGGTTAAATCGAGGCTACCTGGATTGGAAGTCATAAGTTGTAGTCGGTTACAAACATGTTCCGCTCCAGCTTGTTAGGTGAGTAGTATCGATCATTCGCTTCACCCCATGTTTTGTTTAGGCAGATTGAAGCGGCTGGATGATTTAATTTGGCGAAACAGTGGGTTTGTCGCAAGGCTCAAGTAGCATGACGAATTGTGAACGCGCAGGTCTTGAGTCTGTTGTGGATGATGATTCGGCTAACTCCACATAGAATCATTCCGGGCTTGGCGGTGACGAAGCGAACTGACAGATATTGGTTGTCTGGGTACTGTAACTGACTGAATTCGTTATTGAAATTAATATTTTTACACCAAGGTAGTGACAATTATGATATTAAATATCAATTTAGTTTAAAGGGTTTAAATGTTTTGATGAGAAAATGGGAGATTGATTATGACCGTTCATTTCCGGGTGTAATTTTCAACCAGCTGGAACGTAATGCTATAGAAAGATTAATTACTCCAAGAAATGAAAGTATGCTGAAACGCCACGTTAAGAACATAATGGCTACTGCATATGCACTTCTTGGTGAGCGTACTAGAATGATAATCTCATCTCAAATTATGAAATCACGGAAAATAGTACGACGTGATATTCGCTCTTACCAACCAGATAAAAATATACAATCATTATCTGGATGTAGGCGCGGCCTTTCTTTTAAGCATAGTTCCATGCCTGTTCTGTTTTCACATGATGTAGATTACAAATTTTGCTATTCAGAAGTGATTAAGCTCGGTATTTTGGAAAACAAAAAGGGAGTGAAAGCGACATATAACTTCTTAGTGAATGCAGGTTACAGTATAGACACAGAGGTGTTAAAAGAGCTAGATTCCATGGGCCATGAAATTGGGTTGCATGGGTATACTTATGATTTGCGAGTAGCCTTCCGAAAGCCAAAAACAATATATTCTCGTCTTGAAAATGCTAAAAATTGCCTTGAGAGTAAATTAGGTAAGCGGATTCAAGGGTTCAGGAATCATTCACTGGAATATTCTTTTGAGCTGCTTGATGTGATAGATCGGCTTGGTTTTAAATATGAATCTGGTATTTATCCAAAGCAATTTCAGGATAACTTTAATACCTTTTTCTGTTGGCCTTTCTACTATAAAGGGAAGCAATTAGTTGAGATCCCTGTAATATGGCCGATCGATACTGATCTTTTTCGGACCTTCAATTTTTCTGATCAGGAAGCGCTTCAATATACTAAAGAACGTTTAAATCAGGTTGCTTCATTAGGGGGGGTAGCGGGCCTTCTCTATCACCCATCTATAATTTCTACTCGAATGTCTTTCTTCAGTGGTTTAATTGATTTTGTATTAGATAATGATTTCGAGATCAGAAATTATCGCGCTTTTGCTGAGGACTGTACTAAAAGTGAATAGCTCACCAGTATCATCAACAGATACAAAAATAGTTTTCTTCTTAGGAACCCATCGTACAGGAACACAGCTTATCGCGAATTTTTTTGATCAAGGTTTCGCTAATGTGAAAAGCTGCCACCAATTAAGCTCGCATAAACTCTTGAATATCCTTTCGACATTGATGCTGCATGGCTATTTGCCTAGCTCTCTCTTTAATTCTGCTGTTGATTTTCTATTGGCACGGCGTTTACGAAGAATGGAATGCTCGACTTATATCGAAACCACTGGATGGAATTACGTTGCTGCTAAAAGAATAATCCAAACTTTTCCGGATGTGCGTGTCATACATTTGGTTAGGGACCCTCGAGAATTTGTACCTTCGTATTTGAATGTAATTAGAAATCGCCGGAAAAGTTGGATTGCATCATATTTAGTTCCGTTTTGGACAATATCTGCAGTAGCAGTTGGAGCTCTAGGGTCACATGAGTGGGCTAATATGACACCCTTTGATCGTTTGTGCTGGACGTGGGCTTATAAAAATCAATACCTGGAGAACACCTATAAAAGTGAGAACTATCTATTATTGCGGTTAGAAGATTTGACTAATCCTAAGAGCCGTAGTGGAACGTTAGCTACACTATTTGCATTTATCGATATTCCTCTTAGCGAAGGAGATGGGGATTTCCTTTCCCAAAGGCACAATACTCAATTTCGCGAAGAGGGCGAGACATGGCGCAGGTGGCCCATGGATAAATGCCAGCGTCTGCATAATATATGTGGTGATTTGATGAGTAGGTACGGTTACGGTACAGAAATTGAATGGCAAAATAAACTTAGAAAGGTGAACTGAAGTGTGCGGTATATTTGGATTGTTCGCGACGAAAGATATTTCCTTAGGTGGACGATACAATCGGCTCGTGCGTGACTTATTCTTGCTTTCTGAAACTCGGGGTAAAGAAGCTGCAGGAATTTTAGTACATACACCCGAAGGGACAGTAGTTGTTAAGAGCCCTTTAAAAGCATCTGCTTTCTTACGTTCCAGAGAGTATCGAAATAATATGAATGTGTTAAATGGAGGGATTCGAACAGGCACAGTTGTGCTAGGTCAGACTAGACTAGCTACTAATGGTTATGAAACAGAGAGTAACAATAATCAACCTATCACTGTGGATAAAACAATCGGGGTACACAACGGGATTATTACAAATGTTGATACCTTATGGAGTGTAAACCCCGATCTTAAACGACATGCTGAAGTCGACTCTGAAGTAATCATATCGTTAATTAATCGAGCCTGTAGTAATGGTATATCTGCAGAACCGTTAGCTTTAGTACTGTCTGAACTTGAAGGTACTGCTTCCGTTGCTACACTTTTGCCATCTCAAGAAGATTTGCTCCTTGCAACAAATAATGGTTCTTTGTATATAGCACTAACAAAAGATCAGCAGTTTGGAATTTTCGCATCCGAAAAATACATACTTACAAAGTTATTGAGGAAATTTACTAATGACTTATCAATTTTACCAGAATACATTAAGCAAGTTTCGCCTGGCCAAGGCAAACTTGTAAATCTTTCTGGGAGAGGGATAGACACTATAGAGTTTCAATATTCACCAAGAAAAAATCAATCAAGCAGGAGAAAGATAGAGGTTGCATCAGATGAAGCCGTGCCTCTGGCCACCCGAAAACGATATTGTGAAAAATTGGAAGGAATTGCAAAACTACGTCGTTGTACTAAGTGTGTATTACCAGAAACCATCCCTTTAATTGATTTTGATAATAAGGGAGTCTGTAATTTTTGTCGTAAACATCGTTCTCATCATTTGCTTGGAAGGCAAGCCTTGGAACAGGAAATAAATAGTCTTTGTTCCCAAAAAGCTGATGGGGATTTCCTGTTTTTGTTTAGCGGTGGTCGGGATAGTTCTTATGCTCTACATTACATAGTTACTGAACTTGGAATAAAACCAACAGCATTTACCTATGATTGGGGCATGGTGACACCACTTGCCAGGAGAAACCAGGCTCGGCTTTGTGGACAGCTAGGAATAGAACATATAATCGTTTCAGCAGATATTCGGGAAAAGCGTTCCAATATTGCTCTAAATTTGAAAGCTTGGCTGAGGCGACCCGAACTAAAGATGGTGCCTATTTTAATGGCGGGTGATAAGCAGTATTTTTATTATGCGCGTAGAGTAAGCGAGCAAATTCAAACACCATTAATAATTTCGGGTGGAGGGAATCCACTAGAAAAAACTGGCTTTAAATCCGGATTTGCACAGATTAAGGAAGAACCAGGTCATATCTATAATATGCCTTTAATGCGTAAGACTCGGCTAGCAGCATCATTTGCAAAGGAATATTTTCTGAATCCGTCGTACCTGAATAGATCTTTATTTGACACGCTATTCGCCTTTTATTCTGCCTATTTAATGCCGCATAATCTCTTATTCTTTTTTGACTACATAAAATGGGATGAGCAGTTAATAAACCATACATTGAAAGAATGTTATAACTGGGAATCGGCATCAGACACTGACAATACTTGGCGCATTGGTGATGGAACTGCAGCTTTTTATAACTACATTTATCATCATGTAGCAGGTTTTACGGAAAATGATACGTTTCGAAGTAATCAAATTAGAGCAGAAGTAATTACGAGAGAAGAAGCCATGCGTCGTGTAATGGAAGACAATCAGCCTCGATTAGAAACCATAAGGGAGTACCTTGACTTGATTGGGTTGGGCTATGAGGAAACTATGGAAGCCATTGAAGATATACCCAGTTTATACTAAGCCCAGTTCCAGTCGAGACTGTAAATTATTCTGTGTAACTGCCACGGGTTAAATGAATTCCGCCGTGCGGTTTCCATAAAGAATCATAAATCGATTGAGCGCATCTTTCCAGTTTCGGATTGACTGGGGATACTCGAACAGAAGTGGCCCATAAATGAGCTCCCATCTCGGTTTTTGACCAATCTAAACTGCTGACTTCAATCTCAGGTAAGACAATCTTGCTGGATATGCCTTGAGAAGATACCCGCCAGCCGAAGTGTAATTTGGTGGCATTTTTGGGGATGTAGGTTGCGACCCCAACGCGATCAAGATCAGACTCAATTTTGCGATCGAAAATATGGTGCCGCTCCCTGTGTTTGTATTGAATATACAGTTTTAAATCAGCCGCAGCTGGTTTTTGTATGTTTCTACTGGAAACCAACAAAAGCTTGTCGAGTCGCTTTGTGGTCTCCGATTCAAGATTGAAGTTCAATATCAACCTCAGATTTCCAGATGTTTCTAAAGCCTCCAGAATTATTTTCCTGTTGCGCAGACTCAGTTTTGCATTTCCCCGAAGTCCGGCAACATCAACAGGAAAGTGGTCTAGCTTCGATATTTCTGAAAGCAAAATGGCTTCAGATTGGTTCGAATCGAATGCAGGGTATTCGAATCTCCGGATGTTCGAATATTGATGCAGGTTTTCTGCTTTGTTAGTGAGCAGCCATCCTGAGCAACCGCTCGGTATTTTATCAAAGAAGACTTCCTTGTCTGGGACTTCGTCTACGCCGTTATTATAAAACAACTGGTAAACTCGCCGTGCCCTGTATGTTTTTCGGGCATGTGGGCCTCTGCCTACTTCAACATCTACCCATAGGGGACGATTAGCGGTCTGTCTAATTTTCCGCCCGAGCCAATGGTATGGTTCGGAAATCTCTTTTTTGAATCGGCTGTCGCTTATACCCTCGCCAGCCCTGATAAAAAAGCCGGCAAAGACACTTGCCAAACCTAGCAAGAGTATAACGGTGCTCATTCTTGGCGATTTTATTTTCCACGGCATGAACACAAGAAGCAGTAATCCTGTCCCTAGCCAGGCAATATAAGAAGACGATATTCCAATCAACGAATGCCAAATTTTATCTGGTCGATAAACCCCCGGGTGTCGTGCTAGATCGAAATGGGCATGTGCCAGTGCGCTGAAAAGGCCCAGCAGTAAGAGAAAAATGCAGAGTGGACCAAGAATGCGATTGGCAACCTGGATTCGTTTACCTAAAACTCCAGCAAAAGCAATCATTCCGAGTACCATTGCATCATAGGAATAGTTATAGATTAGAGGCCCACCGCGCTGCGTAATTGCGTATATAGCCAGCAGAAAACTTGCTTGAAAAACTGCCGCCACTGCAAACGGACGCAGTGGGTTGGGGCCCTCACCCTTAAGAGTCAAAAATATGCCCAGTAAAGCTGCGATTACCACCGGTTCCTTCAGGTACTCATAGAAAGGCGGCATCCCGCCCTCACCACGACCGGTGAATTGACTCTTAGCTGAATTCTGACTGAAATAATTGCTTGCAATACTTAAGGTTTGATCAAAACCTTGCAGTAAAATAAGCAGAATAATCATCGAAATCAATCCTAGCGAACCCCAACCGGCCAGTTTTAACAACCCGGTCAGCTTCTCTCTTTCACGTCGAATAACATCGTAAATAAGAAAGATTACAAAGCCGACACCTTGAATCTTGGAGAAAACAACAAAGGTGGCCCCAAGTCCCCCAACCATAATTTTAAAATCATCTTTTACGCTATCCATCCAAACGAGCGTTACCACGATTCCAAGCGTCATGAACTGCATCGGGTAGGTATAAGTTGCAAGAGCGAATGTTACGGGTGAAACTAGAAACATTAGTCCGAAAATCGCACCGGATAGAATTCCGATGCGTTTACTTAGCCACCAACTCGATGCAAATAGTATTAAGGAAGTCGCGATCAGCGTCGCGACTGGTCCGACATGTTCCGGATCCAGTGGCAGCATAAAATCTACCAGCCTGAGCCA
>JAOTYN010000273.1 GCA_029861825.1 Cyclobacteriaceae bacterium | reverse complement strand
AGAGCCTCTTGAGCGTTTTTCAAATACATCACAAACTGCCGTAAGACGAACATTCAGATTTTCCTGCTCCATGAAACTTTTCAATCTGGTATCCTGGGGGTTTTCCTCGGCCCTCTTCTTGGCTTCTTGAAGCCATGAATCAGTGGCAAAGCCAGAAGCTCGTAACAACTGCTTTCCACGGATGCCAAAGCCGATTATTCCCAAGCGTATGGGATCCCCGCTCATAGGACCGGTAGGAGGTGGGGGAGAGGCTTTGATGTCCAGGGCATTCATAATGCTTTCGCGCTGCTTGCGTTTCTTCGTGGTACTTGAGGCTCCCGCCCACCAGGCAGCTCCGACTATAGGAATGGTGGCTAAGCCCTTCAAGAGATTTCTTCTGGAAAATTTGTTAGTATTTTGACCTTCACTCATGATGATATGATTTAAGCTGGGGATGTGGATTTTTTAGTTTTTGGGAAAACTCTGGGTATTCCGAAATACTGTCCCGAAGGAAAGAAGTAGAGCACCAAAAGCCCTGCGGCCTCAATCAAATTCTTGTTGACCAAGAAATAATTGCCCTCAGTGCCGATTTGTTCGATTCCCGGGAAAGGTGGTTGGGACAGATAGTAGAACAGTAACAGGATCATTCCTAATATGGCTGCTATGCGCTCCCAGAACCCCAAAATAAGGGCTAGTCCAATGAGCACTAGCCCGAATATATTCAAATTGTCAACTATCGAGATAAGACCATCGCCTGAAAGCCATATAAAGAATCCCTTGAAGGGACCAGCGGCGCTGGCTAAATATGCCTTTGAAGTCCAAGCGGGATTGTAAAGCTTGGTAATGCCTTCATATAAGAAATGCCAACCGATGAGAATTCTGAAAATCACCAGAGCATTTGTCTGTGTCTTTGATAGGTTCATTTGCTAGTTCCATTATTTCAGGATTCATATTACGGGATTGTTATCTTTTTTCAAAATGATGGGCCACAATGGGTTGGATGACCTTGATCATATATATGAATAGTACATTCATCCCAGGGTTTTGTAATATTCATTAGCTAAAAGCTTTTATAGTGTTATTGTTACGGTCAGATTACATTTATGTGATGCCGGTAGTATATTGTTAACGTTTTGTTAACGGATTCTGATATTCAGGAATATTTAGTTTTGATTGTTATCTACATGAACTAGAAACTCCATCACCATGAACACCCACTTTTTTTACAGTCTTTTCCTGTCCTTGCTCATTGTGAGCTTTGGTTGTCAGCCTGACCACCTAACGGATGAACCAATTGCGGAGGCTTCACAAGCCGACAGCAGCCGCCTACGCTACCTAAAAGAAGTTGAATGGCCCAGGGCTTACCGGGAACATGATACTGTGCTACTGGATCGCATCTTGGCAAAGGAGTTCCAACTTATTGATGCCAACGGCACCTGGAGTGACAAAGAATTCGAAATACAGTGGATCAAGAAGAACGCCACCCAGTACGACTCCTTTCATTATGAGATTAAGAAACTGGAAATTCTGGAGAACGGCACAGCAATTGTAGCCGGCTCCGGTCACATATATCGTGATACCCTTTATACAGTATATCAATCCAGTAATGTGCTGGTGAAGAGGGAGGAACAATGGAAAGCTGTACTATCTCACGTTTCAGGGGTTAAAGCCGGAGGGAAGCCATAGTACTTTGCTGAGTTTGGATTTTTGTAAGTGGGGATCCTACAAATATTGCTTAAATAAAGGAAATTGTTGATATAGCATAAAAATATGAGTGGTCCACTCATAGAAACAAAGTTGTTTCTTCCAGAATGGGCTTCTAAATAAACCAAATCTGACTTATGAAGAATATCATATTGATTGCTCTTTCGATCTTCACTCTTGCTGAGGTCAATTCGCAGGACCCTCCTCTCATTCTTTCCATGAGAGATCGTGCCCGGGTCATTGATGAGCTGTTGGAAGACAAGATCAAGAATATACTTCCGGAACTTATGAGACGGGAAGGCATGGATATGTGGGTGGTGGTGTCCCGGGAATATAACGAAGATCCAATCATAGAAACGTTGTTGCCGGCGACTTGGCTGGCGGCTAGAAGAAGGACCATTCTGGTGATATATGATCCGGGAGAGGGTGAGCAAATAGAAACTTTGGCAGTAGCCCGTTATGATGTCGGTAAGGTATTTAAGCAATCATGGGACAAGGAAAAACAACCGGGTCAGTGGAAGCGGTTGGCTGAAATTATTAAGGAAAGGGATCCGGCAAAGATCGGTGTAAATATGTCGGACCATTTTGGATTGGCTGATGGAATTGTGGCCACAGACCTGAGGCAAATGAAAGAAAATCTACCTAAGAAATATCAGGAGAGGATCACCTCAGCACAAAACCTGGGTATTGCCTGGTTAGAGACCCGTACACCAATGGAAATGCAAATTTATCCGCAAATCTGTCGAATCGCTCATCAGATCATAGCAGAGGGATTTTCTGATGGTGTTATACAACCGGGAGTTACCACCACCGAGGAGGTGGTCTGGTGGTTCCGTGAACGGGTTCGGGAATTGAAGCTGGTGACCTGGTTCCATCCTACGGTATCCGTCCAACGTCAGGACCCACAATCATTTGACCATTTAAGATCATTTTCCAAAGCTCCGGAGAAAAATGTGATACTACCGGGAGACCTGCTTCATGTAGATTTTGGGATCACTTATCTCAGGTTGAATACGGATACCCAGCAGCATGCTTATGTCCTTAAAACCGGGGAAAACGATGCCCCGGAATACCTTAAGTTGGCTTTAAAAAGGGGAAACCGTTTGCAGGATATCTTTACCGGAAATTTTAAGGAAGGCAAAACTGGCAATCAGGTGCTGAAGGAGTCACGGGAACAATCTATTGCAGAAGGGATCAAGCCTTCTATTTATACGCATCCTATTGGGTATCATGGCCATGCTGCTGGTACTACCTTGGGCATGTGGGATAGCCAGGAAGGAGTCCCACATAAAGGAGACTATCCACTACATTTGAATACTGCTTATTCCATCGAACTTAATGCCGCTACTTATATTGAGGAATGGGAAAAGGAGATCCGTATCATGCTTGAAGAAGAGGCCTTTTTTGATAAGGGTGGGGTGCACTATATCGACGGGAGGCAAACAGAATTTATTTTGATCGGGAAGTAACCGCCCGAAACAGATCTTATGGTATTGGATAACTATTTGGATAGGGAAGAAGAGAGGATCAATCCCACTGTGGATCCTACAAGGCAACATTTATTTTAACGTTCTTACCGGGAAACATGGGCAGGTAAAAATTCATTCCCAGGTTTTCTTGTAGATCAATAAGCTGATTACGCAAATGAACCGGTCTCAGTCCGATTTCCTGTCTACGTGAATTGGCTTCAGTCAACTCCTCCTTTTTTAGTTGACCTATAGACCCATAAAAACTTGTACTCCAGCCACTTTTAACCGAAATAAACCAATCTTGAATATAAGCGTGATCCGCAGGATTCATTTCACCTTTTATCAATGCTTGTTTCAGAAGTGGCTTGGTATAAGCATAGAGGGTGTCCTTTTTACAGTAAGCCTGTGAAATGCTGTTGTGTCGGCTAAAGATACCTTGAGCCCAAGGGTCGTACCCAATTAATTTTTCTCCTGGGTAACCTTGCTGTTGGATAATCTCTATCAGCCTTAACAGGTGCTTTTCATTGTGACGGGCAAACTTCTCCTCACCGTATTTGTCCTGTGCCTTAGAGCCAAACTTTAATAGGGCCCCCATAGCTTTTCTCTGATCGCGAAGACTCATGCTACGTACCTCGGCACGCAGTTGATGATCAAGGCGATTTTCATAGATGCTTGTCATCGAATCATAGTGGACCATCAGTAACTCCCATCGTGGATGTTGGCGCATGGGTTTTAGAAAAGAGTTCCTTTTGATGGATTTCTTTTTCCATCCATTGGTAATGGCCTGCTGCAAGATGTCAAAGGCTGCATGCTCCTTACCCAATTTCCAGGCTAATTGAGTGGCTATCTTTTGATCTCTCAGAAAGACAAATGGAAACTGCTCTATAAGCGCTTGATAGGTTTCTAAGGCCTGCTGATAGGACCCGTTTATGATCATTTTTTCGGCTCGGATAGTTTCTCTATGATAATGCAAATAATCATCACTTTGAGCGGAGCTCATGACCACGGCAAAACAAGTTATTAAGGTTATCGAAATATTCTTCCGCATATCATAAAGGCTTCTGCAAAATAGAAAAGAGTATTATGTCATGCATCAGGGGATAAGTTAAATCTAGTTAAAACGGCAGATGGTACCGGTGGACGGTAGTCAAGTTTTGATTGTTTGACACATTTTTTTTGGCACCCCACCACCCACCCACTCTTAAATTACTGCTTAGGAGTATCAGTAGTTGAGATCAAGGAAATTATTAGTAGTGGAAGGGTAGAAGCTAAATCACCTTCTCCATCTCCTGGCTAGAGAGCTTAGAGGTTGATGAAGGCTTTGACGGTAGACCGTAGATCTGTTTTGATTTGTCGATCTAAATTTTTTCTTAGACGCCCCGCCACCCACCCATTGTTAAATTACTACTTAGGAGTATCAGTAGTTGAGACCGGGGAAATTATTAGTAATGGGAGGGTAAGCGGTCATGCCCTAAAGGAGTCCAAAGGATGTCTGTGAGTATGCCGGAGCAATTTGCAAAGCCCTTGGTTTAACTCGCATAGGGAACAGATCGACACCGGATTACTGCCAAAAGTATCGACCTGCTACGAAAGAACTTGTTTGTACCACATGGCCAGGAACCAGGGCTTTATTTGTATATTAATCAGGTAAAACTTTTTAGACTGATCTCATGTATATAAGGAATTTTTTAATCTGTATGTTGCTCTATCTATGCCTTCCAGGCCTGGGGCAAAATAAATCGCAACATAAGACTGGTAAAAAGGGCGAGCCTCTTACCGAGGCAGGAAAAGGTATTCAAAAGGACCAAATCCACAAACTCATTTTAAGGTTGCATCCCACGAATTCACAATTATATCCTTATGTATTGCTGAAGGATGGAACCATTTATAGTCGAATGGACGTGAGTCCGTCGGACTTGGACGTAAAATTGTCCAAGAAGACAGCGCCGGAAAAATGGGGCACTTGGCAAAAAACCGGCACGTCTTACCAGGTGCATTTTCATAACGGTAGAAAGCAGACTTGGGGTACTTGGCATCCAACCCGGCCGGCGTCGGAATCAGAAACCATAGACGGCGTTTACAAATGTGTAGGCAGTTTTGGAGGGTCAAGAGTGCACAATTCCAATACCCTTATCCTCCGTGACGATGGCACTTTTACTTGGAGATACTTCTACAGGTCCAAAGGCATATTCAAACCACATAAAAATGACAAAGCCATTAAAGGCAGCTACCGGTTAGAACATTACACCATTCATTTTGAATATGAGAACGGAGAGGTTGAAAGATTGCTGTTTGCTATATTTGAAGAACAAGGAGGTTTCACTATTGGGGTAAAGCCCTTTGCTGAAATGACGGAATTGCAGATTGATCCTTAAGAATTTTTTAGGACCTGCCAGATGCCAGCTGGCCGCAGTGTTGTCTACCGGGACCAATTTAAAT
Source organism: Cyclobacteriaceae bacterium (assembly GCA_029861825.1). Classification (GTDB taxonomy): domain Bacteria; phylum Bacteroidota; class Bacteroidia; order Cytophagales; family Cyclobacteriaceae; genus JAJCYK01. Next base: position 447 of record JAOTYN010000273.1, on the reverse strand, counting down.
CCGTTTCCCTGGGATGCTTTTCTGTGGGGTGCCCCCCGCCCGCCCATTATTAAGTTACCACCTATAAGTGTCACTAGTTGAAACGGGGGAGATTTTAATATTTAAAATGCTCACCGCGTAACTTCCTGAAAAAGGGAGGTAGCATTGCAGTGTAAGCGTTTGAAATTGCCGGGTTAATTCAGTAAATTATATCTACAGTTCGAATCCTAATAGTCACTCAAAATCAAGCTCAAAATGACCACTCAAGAAGTAGCCAACCAACTAGTTGATCTATGCCGCACCGGCGAATGGGCGCAAGTCCAGCAAGATCTATATCACCAAGATTGTGAGAGCGTAGAACCAGAAGGAACCCCTTGGGGTAATGTAAAAGGAATGGAAGCCATACACCAAAAAGGGCAACAGTGGGCCAGCTCTATCGAGGAATTCCACGGCATAGATCGGAAGAGC
>JAOTYN010000272.1 GCA_029861825.1 Cyclobacteriaceae bacterium | reverse complement strand
TTTGTCAGTGGTCGACTGATTAACTTCACCCCGTTAGTACTCGGTGGAGTGGCACTGTGGATCAGTGCTATAATCGCCTTCAACGTGTCAGTACAAGACCAGTACTTAGTAGCGGGATTTGCTATTATTGTAGGATATTTAATACCGGGGTTCCTTTTACGCCAAGCCGAAAGAACCTAAAATATTAATCTTGTGAGCGACTTTAAAAATTTAGATCCCTTGTTGCATTCTCAACTGCGGTTGGCAGTGATGTCATTGTTGCTGGGACTGGAGTCCGCGGAATTCGTCTTTATTAAAGAAAAGACCGGGGCTACTGCGGGCAACCTAAGTGTGCAACTGGACAAGCTGGCGGAGGCAGGATACATAAAAGTGCAAAAAGCCTTTAAAGGTAAAAAACCGGTAACCACCTGCAGCATCACCCATAAAGGCATCAGGGCCTTTGAAAATTATGTCAACGACCTTAAAAAATATATTGGATAAAAAATTTTGGAAATATGGTTTATAATATAAACAAGTTTACGATGAAAACATCAATATTAGCGGGCCTGCTCCTGTGGAGCAATTTTTGGCTGCAGGCCCAATCTCAGCAAGAATTGGAGTATGCCGCCTATCTCAAAGCCGGAAAATCGCTTTGGGAACGCTGTGTAGACCAGGCCAATCGTCAACACGGTGGGGAAAGTTTTGAAGCCGCTATGGCGGCCTATGGGCTGCTTAACAGTACCATGGCCACTGAAGACGAAACCACTTTCGATGATAACGTCGACCAAGTGGTGGATCATTTGAAAGCCATTATCAAAGAAAAGCCGGAGTGGGGAGAGCCCCAAGCAGTGCTTTCCACGGTATACGGGCTAAAGATGGCCTACAGCCCAATGAAAGGCATAATCTATGGTTCAAAAAGTGGATCCTTGATTGAAAGTGCCGTTAAATTACAACCGGAATCCCCATTGGTGCAGAAGCTGTATGGCTCCTATAAACTCTATACGCCTTCCATGTTCGGAGGAGATGCTGAGGAAGCGGTCAAGGCCTTTACTTTGGCGGTACAGCTGTACGAGGATCTGGATAGCTCTGGAAACTGGCTGTATTTAGACGCCCTGGTGCACCTGGCGTTATCATACCGAAAGATCCAACAAACCGATCAGGCCATATCCGTATTGGAAAAAGCCATTAGCCTGGAGCCAGACTTCAATTGGGCCAAGGCCATTCTCGCAAGTTATCAAAAGAATTAGATCGCATGCGTGGTTTACCAGCGGTAATGATATTGGTCATGCTCTTGAATACCACCTTGATGGGGCAAAATATCATATGTGGAGGTGTCATTGACGGTGAAACCAAGGAGCCGTTAGTGGGCGCCAATGTCTACCTGCTGAATAATTGGCGGGTAGGCACTGCCACTGACCTACTGGGAATATTCACCCTGGAAGTTCCCGGGGAGGCCATGTCCGATTCTTTAGTGGTTTCTTTCGTGGGCTACTCCGAGGAAGTGGTACCGTTGCACCAAAACCTACGTATTGCGATAATGCCTAAAGCGGAGATCTGGGAGGAAGTGGTGGTTACCGCCAGCCCGCTGATTGCAGAGGAATTCAAGTACATGATAATTGAAAAGCTGGACATCTACACCAATCCTGCGGCCAAGGCCGACCCCATCCTGGCAGTTAATGCTCTGCCGGCAGCCACCACTACCGATGAATCAGCCAATATCAGCCTGAGGGGCAGCAGCCCTTTGGAAACTGGTATCTTTATGAATAATGTGCCCATCTACGACGCGGTACGATACTCCCAGCTAAACGGTATTGGTACATTCAGCTTGTTCAATACTTCGGTAATTAAAAATGTCAGGGTATTTCCCGGTAATCCTCCATTGGAATATGGAAATGCTACATCCGGTATTATTTCCCTGGAAACGGATGATTATATCGTAGAAGATAATACCAATTCTATGATCGTGAGTCTGGCAAACTTTGGTTACAGCCGTCAGCAAAAGATCTCTCCCCGTCAGAGCATCAAGGTCTTTACCAACTATCAGCCCTCAGGGGCTATGAAAGCCCTAAACGAGCAGTCTTTGGAGGACATTGAATCTTTTCAATCTGTAGATCTGGGGGTTTATTGGTACGGAGCCAGAAATCGATACTCCTGGAAGGTGTTTAGTTATTCCCTGCTGGAGGGCTATGATTTTAATTTTCAGCACCCCAGCTATCAAGGAATGTTCCAACAAGACAAAAAACGGTCATTTGTGACCGCTACTGTGGAGCGTGAAGGTAAGAACGGCTATTGGTCCCTAAACAGCGGGGGAAGTTTGAGCAGGGGAGACTTTAGCTATTCAAATGTAACCTTTGAAGTAGATAACAAGGATCTGTACACCAGCCTTAATTATTTGTTGAAAAAAGCTAAGTATCAAATCAAGTCGGGATTTAGCGTAGATCATCGGGAATCAGAGGTACGAGGAAATTTCCACCAATTCAGCTATGCCCTGGGACCCCAACACCCTACCGATACCCTAAAGGAACAGGTGCTTTCCACGGCCCTGGAATCCTTTGCTTATTTCAAGTATTACCTTACCGACAAGCTTGCCGCCGGGGGAGCCTTACGATGGAACTTCCCCACCCGCGATCAAAAAAGCTTCCTCAGTCATCAGTTGAATCTTTCTTATAATGCCGGACCTTGGAGCATTACCGCAGGATTTGGCCGATACCACAAAAATGGATTGGAGGAAAATACCGGAAGTTTGGTGGCAGTGACCAGCGAGCAATGGGCACTGGACGCCAGGTACCAATTAAGTAAAGGTTCGCTGACCGCCTCGGTTTTCAGTAAACGCTCACAACTGAACAAGCTTAACTATGATCTGGCCGGAGTGGAGTTTTTCGCCGAACATCGCTTTATGCAGAAGATCGAAGCTTCCGTTTCTTTTATCTGGGTGGATGCCAAGAGTCCTGAAACCACCGCGTATACCTATGACCTGCGTTACTTTGTCAAAGCAAATCTCAGCTATTCTCCGGGAAAATCATGGACCATTGAAGGTATCTTATCTGCTAGGGATGGTGTGCTGTACTTACCAGTGGAATCGGCGGAATTCCAAGACGAACTGGCGGTGTATCAGCCAACTTATGCCATGGAGTCCTTGAGAAGGCCGGCCTATTTCAGTTTGGGGTTGTCCCTCAGTAAAATATTTGTTATTTCAGATGGACTAGCTGTTATAGCTTTTGCCTCATTAAATAATCTATCTGATCATCCGAACGTACGCAACTACAGCTATGTCCCCGACTATTCATCCAAAGTGCCCAACTTGTTTTCGCAACGCACGGGTTATGTGGGGGTGGTACTAAATTTCTAGATTTTGGAAATTGAGCTTAAGGGTGATCAGGGCCGTTAGTGCGGCGGTTTCCGTGCGCAGCCTTTGATTCCCCAGTTTGGCCATCTTAAATCCACTTTTTAAGGCAGTTCGGATCTCGGACTGGGAAAAATCCCCCTCCGGACCAATGATTATCAAAGCCTGGGAATTATGGATAGCCTCTTGACCCAGGTACGGGGCATCGGCTCCCAAATGAGCCAGGTACTTGTCGGTATCAGCATCTGCGGATTGTACAAGGTGATTAAAAGGGCATATATCTTCTAATACCGGCACCTTGGCTTTCAAACTTTGTTTCATAGCGCTCACCGCTTTGCGATGTAACCGGTCCATACGCAGTTTGCTTCTCTCTGAGTGCTCACATTCTACAAAGGTCAGAGATTCTACCCCCAGTTCAGTAGCCTTCTCCACCAGCCATTCCATGCGCTCAAGGCGTTTGGTAGGAGCTACTGCCAGATGTATTTGGTAAGGACTAGACGTTTCCTGCCGCTGTTCCGTGATCTCAAATTTGGTTTGACGAGGATTTGCTTCGGTTATTAAGGCCTTGTAAAAGGTACCCCTACCGTCTACTATGTCGATGGAGTCATATTGGTGTTTCCGTAAAACCTTGATGCAATGTTTGGACTCCTCTGCGTCCAGATAGTCAACCCCATCATGAATGTCGGGTTGGTAAAAGAGTTGCACTAGCGATCTTTGATATCTTGATACTCCAATGTGTTGTTACCCGTGTATATTTGTCTTGGCCGGCCGATGGGCTCATGGTTTTCTCGCATCTCTTTCCATTGTGCGATCCAGCCAGGGAGTCTTCCCAGGGTGAACATGACGGTAAACATCTCCGTGGGTATGCCCATGGCCCTGTAAATGATGCCGCTGTAAAAATCTACATTGGGATACAATTTTCTGGAGACAAAGTATTCGTCATTAAGAGCAGCTTCTTCCAGCCTCTTGGCCACTTCCAAAACAGGATCATCCACTCCTAATTTTTCCAGTACGTCGTCCGCGGCTTGCTTTATTATTTTGGCTCTGGGATCAAAATTTTTGTAAACCCGGTGACCGAATCCCATAAGACGGAAGGGGTCTTCCTTATCTTTGGCTTTATCCAAGTACTTTTTGGTATTACCGCCGCTGGCGCGAATACCTTCCAGCATTTCGATCACTGCCTGATTTGCTCCACCGTGTAACGGTCCCCACAAGGCACTAATGCCAGCGGAGATGGAGGAATACAAACTTGCCTGAGAGCTCCCCACAATACGTACGGTTGAAGTAGAGCAGTTCTGCTCATGGTCGGCGTGCAGAATTAATAACTTGTCCAGGGCACTTGACAAAACAGGGTCCACTTCGTACCTCTCGGCCGGCGTGGCGAACATCATTTTGATAAAATTTTCGCAATAGTTCAGCGTATTGTCAGGATAGTTAACGGGGTGCCCGATCTCGTTTTTGAAGGCCCAGGCGGCCAGAGTGGGCATCTTAGCTATGATACGAACTATACTGAGGTTCACTTCTCCGGCAGAACGATTGGGATCCAGCGACTTGGGATAGAATGCGGTTAGAGCAGATACCAGCGCGCTTAAAACCCCCATGGGATGGGCATTGCTGGGAAAGCCGTCCAGAATATTCTTGATCTCTTCATGGACCAAAGTGTGTAAGGTAATGTCGGAAGTCCAGGAGTTGAACTCATCGGCATTGGGCAGTTTTCCGTATATCAGTAGATAGGATACTTCCAGGAATGTAGATTTCTGTGCTAATTCCTCTATTGAATATCCTCGGTACCTCAGTATGCCTTTTTCACCATCTAGAAAAGTTATAGCACTCTTTGTCGATCCGGTATTTTTGTAGCCAGGATCGATAGTGGTCACACCTCCGGTTTGTCCCCGGAGTTTACTAATGTCGATGGCCCGCTCATTTTCCGTGCCCACGATTATAGGCAATTCATACGTGTTACCATCTAAAATTAATTGCGCGGTTTCTGACATATTCTCTTCTGGTTATTGGTTTTTGGCATAGATTTCCAAGTACTCCGATAGCTGAGTAACGGGGCTGTGAATTTAATCAAAAATTGTGTTACAGGAAAGTAATCGACTTCCTTATAGATCTCCTAGTTGTTACCCAGGATCAACGGAAGTCCGTCGTCACTACTTCCAATCACCACAATTTTAGCATTTTGCGATTGGGCCAGTTCCTTGGTGGCTTCTATACCTTTTTCCTGCAAAATTTTGTCCGTTAAACTGGCAGAAATAATGGTATTGGCGCGGGCTTTTCCCTGAGCTTCGATGCGTTGCCTTTCGGCCTCTTGCGTGGCTTTGGTAATGCGGAATTCATACTCCAAACTTTCCTGCTCTTGCCTCAATTTCTTTTCAATAGCCTCCTGCAAAGTTAGGGGAAGCGTGACCTCCCGGATCAGAATGGCATCCATGGTGAGATGTTTTTCCTTGATGGCACTTCGAGTACGGGTCTCTATCTCATCTTGAATAGCCTCCCTTTTACTGGAATAAAGTTCCTCCGGCAAATATTTTCCAATTACTTCCCTGGTAGCCGATCGGATCTCAGGAATGATAATGTTATTTTTGTAATCGGCCCCAATGTTATCATGAAGGAACCCTATTTGGTCGTTAATGGGTTGAAAGCGAAAAGACAACTCACACTTGATGGTAAGGCCATTCTTGGATAGTACTTCCATAGATTCCATTGCTTCCTGGAGTCGCACAT
>JAOTYN010000009.1 GCA_029861825.1 Cyclobacteriaceae bacterium | reverse complement strand
GGGTTCAGATTGAATATATAAAAACCTTTGATTCCAGGCCACAATCCTTCGCACAGATCCCGTGGCGCTCCCATTAAGATACCCTTGGAAATTACGGAAAAGTCATCAGCATTTAATCTCTTATCAATTTTTGTAAATTGTAATTGAAGCTCATTTTAGTCGGTCTCCATGTTAACGTTCGAACCCCTTACCCCCCATAACTGGCCCCATTTGCAGACGCTTTTCGGTGAAAAAGGAGCCTGCGGAGGGTGTTGGTGCATGTACTGGCGGCTCTTCCACCAGCAATATGAGCAGCAGAAAGGAGCAAAGAATAAAGCCTCGCTAAAAGAGCTTGTGCAGCAGGGAAAATTCTTAGGAGTTTTAGCAAATGATAATGATGTACCCATGGGTTGGTGTTCCGTATCCCCAAAACCTTCATTGGTAAGGCTGTCCAAGTCCAGACTCTTCAAGAACTTGGAAGATACCGAAGCCACCTGGAGCATAACTTGTTTGTTTGTAAATAAAGACTTTAGAAATCAAGGATTATCCACTCAATTGATAAACGCTGCCTCACAGTATGCTTTCGAAAACGGGGCTTCGAAAGTTGAAGCCTATCCTATTCTGCCTCAGAAGAAGAACGTTCCGCCGGTATTTGCTTATGTGGGATTTGAAAGCGCTTTTCGCAAGGCAGGGTTTGAAGAGGTAGTTCAGGTTTCACCCACCCGGTCGGTGATGCAGCTGACCAATTCTGGAGATAATTAGTGCAATTTTGAATTAAATAGGCACTTTCTTAGCTTCACTATCAAATTAGGTCGCTCCGAAAAAGTTGAAATCTGTCCCTAACCTGAATGAAAAGAAAAGATTTTATCAAAACATCTTCCTTATTGGTCACCGGAGGCATGGTGGCTCCCTTTATCTCCTGCCAACCATCATCCCATGAAACCATGACCACAGAGGCTCGAAAAAACTGGGCTGGTAATTACCGCTATAAAGCCCCAAACCTGCATCTTCCACAAACGACGGAGGAGGTACAAGCATTGGTTAAGGAATTGGATAAGCAAAAAGCTTTGGGCTCCAGGCATTGTTTTAACAATATTGCCGATAGCCCCATGAACCAGATATCTACCCAAAACCTGAAGGGACTGGTCGACCTGAACAGCGATAACTTAACAGTAACGGTGGAAAGCGGAGTTCGTTACGGGGATATTTGTTCTGAACTACATGAACAAGGTTTTGCTCTACATAATCTTGCTTCCCTGCCTCACATTACCACTGCCGGTGCTTGTGCCACCGGAACACATGGGTCGGGAGATCAAAATGGAAACTTAGCCACCGCAGTGAATAAGCTGGAGTTGGTGGTAGCCGATGGATCCGTGATGGAGGTTTCCAAAGCTCAAGATCCGGATCTGTATGCGGCGGCTGTAGTAGGTTTAGGCGCATTTGGCATCGTCACCAAAGTCACCCTGGACATACAACCTACATTCGATATGCGTCAGGACGTGTACCAGAACCTCCCATTAAGTGCCTTTACGGAACATTTTGAGGAGATTATGTCTGCAGGATACAGCGTCAGCCTGTTTACAGACTGGATGGATCAGAAGATCAGCCAGATATGGATCAAACGCCGGTTGGACCAGGAGATCTTAAATTTCGGTGAGGAATTTTTCGGAGCGCGAGCCGCCACTAAAAACCTACACCCTATTACCAGCTTGTCGGCCGAACCCTGTACGGAGCAAATGGGGGTACCCGGCCCTTGGTGGGATCGTTTACCTCACTTTAAAATGGGGTTCACTCCCAGCAGCGGAGAAGAGCTGCAATCGGAATATTTTGTGCCCCGCCGGCATGCAATTGAAGCGATTTTAGCCTTGGAGAAAAAAAGAGATTTGATCTACCCGCAATTGCAGATCAGTGAATTGCGTTTTATAGCTGCGGACGATTTTTGGATGAGCCCATGCTATCACCAAGACAGCGTGGCCATTCATTTTACCTGGAAGACGAATTGGCCGGAAGTGAGAAAACTTTTGCCCATGATCGAAGGCGAGCTGTCACCCTTTAATGTAAAACCCCACTGGGGAAAACTCTTTACCCTGAAGCCTCAAATTCTACAATCTCGATATGAACGATATGCGGATTTTAAAGCTTTGGCGAGCAATTATGACCCCGATGGAAAATTCAGGAATGCGTTTTTGGACCTGAATATTTATGGGGACTGAAAATGATGAGTGCCCCAGGAGAAGTTCAAATAGTATCTCCATTGTTGAGTTCAAGTTTACCATCCTCATTTTCATCTGACCAACTACTATAAATAAGGTCATTCTGAGTAACTTTGAGGGGACTACCGTTTAGATCTAACCCAGTCATGTTGCGTATACTCACCATATTGTTGGCCATTACGGCCTTAGGCGCCTGCCAAACCGTGGAGCCCTATCAACGCGTTTACCTCAACGATGAGGACATGCTGCTGCAACAACGCCCCTCGGCATTTAACGAGATCAATGCTGCTAACTACAGGGAAGGAGCGGCTGGTGCCATAGGGGGAAAATCCGGTGGGGGATGTGGCTGCAACTAATCTTTCTGTCCTTAATGTCCCTAGTATCAATCACTTATTTAGTGGGACAGACACCTGATTCTTCCAGGGTTAAAATTACCCACGAAATCGATGTAAACTTCCTGTTCAGCTATTACCAGCAAGACGGCAACCACAGTGCAGTAACGGGTGGGATGGGTTCTGAAAAACTAGAGGACCTGGCGTCCATTCTAGTGGTCAATGTCCCTTTGGACAGCAGCAGAACGCTTACCGTAAGCGGAGGCCTTACTTACTATTCCAGCGCTTCCAATGACAATATAGATTTCCGGGTATCCAGTGCATCTAAAAAAGAATTCCGCGGTGACCTTGATCTGACACTGAGTAAATATAATGCCGCTACTGGCACCACCCGCAAATATCAATTTGGTGCCTCCTTGGACGTTGATTATCTGTCCACCTCCCTGGGTTACGGCTGGACCAAGCTTTGGCCAAGTCCAAACCGTCAACTTAGTTTTAATGGCAAGTTCTACTTCGACAGCTGGGTCTGGTTGATCTATCCTGAAGAACTAAGGGGTACTGAAAGGGCGCAAGTGCCCACCAATAAAAGGCTCACCTATAATTTAAGTATCGATTATTCCTGGACCATAAACAAAAGATTACAAGCTGCCATAATTGCGGAACCCACCTATCAGCACGGCTTGCTTTCTACGCCTTTTCACCGGGTTTTTTTGGCTGATTCTCTTGGTACCTTTTTGGAAACATTGCCCCAGGACCGCTTCAAGCTTCCCCTGGCATTAAGGCTGCACTACTTCGCCGGAGATTTTATAGTAATGCGCTTCTACTACCGGTTCTTTGTAGATAGTTGGGGTATAAAAGCTCACACCGTAAATCTGGAGGTCCCGTTTAAGTTCGGTCCAACTTTTACCGTGTTTCCCTTTTATCGTTACCATACTCAAAGTGCCGCTAATTATTTTGCCCCCTTCCAAACGCATCGATTTGGGGAACGGTACTATACTTCAGATTTTGACCTGTCGGACTTACACAGCCACCGCTACGGCCTGGGGGTAAGGTTCACTCCCCTTAAAGGAATAGCGCGTTTCAAGTGGAGTAAGCGCAAACTTACGGAGTTCAAAGGTTTTGAATTGCGGTATGCCAACTATCAGCGGGAAGACGGGCTGGATGCCTGGAATATCAGCGTCAACACATCTTTTGTGATACGCTGAGGATTTGAGAGTAAAGATTTTTAAATATCCCTTTTGACCTTATCTTTGAGGCCTAACTTTTTAATTATGATCACCATTATTTGCACTACCAATCGAAAGCCCTCCAAATCCAGGGTGGTTGCAGAATTTTATCAGTCACTTCTGGACCAGGCAGGGGCGGAAAGCCGCATCATGGACTTGAGTGATTTACCGGCTAATTTTACATCCACTGCTTTGTATGAAAATGCGGGCAAGAATGAATCCTTCAACCAGTTAATGGGTAAAGTCGAAGATTGTGAGAAATTCGTTTTTATCGTACCGGAATACAATGGCTCTTTTCCCGGTGTTCTGAAAACATTTATAGATGGCCTTAAATATCCCGCGTCCTTCAAGGACAAAAAATGCGCATTAGTGGGAATTTCCTCCGGTACTCAAGGTGGCGCTCTAGCACTTAGTCACTTAACGGATATATTCAACTATCTGGGCATGAATGTTTTGGCTTTGAAGGTGCGTATGCCCCGAATTGAAGCCATATTAATTGACGGAAAGATTACCGATGACTTTTCTTTGGAACTTTTGGATATGCAGATCGAGCAGTTACTGAAATTCTGAAAATGAAAAAGCCCCCAATGGAGGCTTTTTCCCACTAAACATCAAAAAACCACTTAACTATCAACTATAAAAAATTTCCCAAAAGGGATTAGTCCACATTATCGTGCAAGTATTTGTTGTTTCCCAAGATCTGATTGTCATCATTCAGATGGTACTTAGAGATATTCTTCTCTGAGCTATGGGGTACGTCTTGCAGGCGCACATCTTTGCGCAGGTAAGCCGGTACATCCAGCTTTTCTTTAAAATTATCGGTAGTAACAGGGTTGCTCACACCTTTCAGACGGTTGACCCGGTCTTCAGCTTGCTTCTGCAACATCTGTCTTTTGTTTTCAACAGCTTCAGAATGTTGCTGCGGAACAAAAGCACTTTCGATGTGCTTTTCTGTTTCCTCTGCAGTTTGGGAGGTTGTCTCCATGTCAAAATCCCACTCAATCACATTCTGATCCTGGTCTTCCTCAGGCTGCTCTAACTCGTTTTGCTCGGGCTTCTCATTCTCAACAGGTTTGGAGAATCCTTCGAAGGCATAACCTTTCTTGGGTTGAATCGGCGATTCCGTTTGTTCATTATTTTTGACGAAGCCATCAAATAGTTTTATCTGCTTGTTCGATTCAAGGTCAAATACCTTTTTCTCAGGCTGTAACGACAAGGTCCCGCTGTTGTTGTCAAACCCTGTGGCGATCAAGGTTACCCGTATGCTTTCGCCCAGATCGGGGTCAACGCCATGACCAAATATCACATCCGCATCCGTACCAGCCATCTCCTGAATGTATTCGGTAATGTCGGTAAGTTCGTCCATTTGGAGTTCTGCTTCCTCTCCACTAATAATGGATAGCAGTATCTTTTGAGCCCCGTGAATATTCTCGTTGTTCAGTAAAGGAGAAGACATGGCTTCCTCGGCGGCTCTGCGGGCGCGGTTTTCGCCTTCGGTGGTGGAAGATCCCATCACAGCCGCTCCGGAGTCATTCATGACGGTTTTTACATCTTCAAAGTCCACATTTACATATCCGGGCACGGTTATGATCTCCGCGATCCCTTTACTGGCGGTAGTAAGTACATTATCGGCCTTAGCAAAAGCTTCGCTTATGGCCAGATTACCGTGGATCTCACGAAGTTTGTCATTAAGAATTACCAGTACGGTGTCGCAATTCTCTTTCATTTCTTGAATGCCTAATTCCGCCTGCTCCATTTTCTTTTTGCCTTCGAAGCCGAAGGGTACGGTAACAATTCCTACCGTGAGGATCTCCAGCTCTTTGGCCACTCTGGCAATCACCGGGGCAGCACCCGTACCGGTACCACCACCCATACCGGCAGTAATGAATACCATTCTGGTGTCTTCTTGCAACAATTCCCGGATCTCTTCCTTGTTTTCCAAGGCGGCATTCTTTCCAACCTCAGGATTGGCCCCAGCGCCTAAACCTTGGGTTAGGTGTACCCCAATTTGTAGTCGGTTGGGAATAGGACTGTTGTTTAAGGCTTGTGAGTCTGTGTTGCACACAATGAACTCTACATCTTTAATACCTTGATTAAACATGTGGTTGACAGCATTGCTGCCTCCTCCCCCCACACCGATCACTTTTATGATCGATTTGTGGTGTTTGGGAAACTCGAATTTATAGGTGTTTAGTGACATGGTAAAAAAATTTATTTGCGATAATGTTTTAGTATTCTAATAGTCTTTGTCGTCAAAATCATCAATTAAAAGATCTTTGGTTTTATCCAGTATCCTTCTGAAAAAATCAGCACCGTTACTGCTTTCACGAACCGGAGTATGTCCTACTCCTACCTGCTGATAGCGGTTTTCCCGCTCATCAAGAGCCCTGAATCCGGATAATACCAGCCCGATACTGGTAGCGAACATAGGACTTTTCACCACTTCTACTTTGCTCTTACCCAAATGCTCATTGGGATAGCCGATACGGGCATCCATTCCCGTCATATACTCAAATAGTTGCTTGGCATATTGTAGCTGGGAACCACCGCCGGTTATGACCAAACCTCCCGCCAGCTTATTCTCAAAACCAGAGGTGATGATCTCGGTGTGAACCAACTCGATGATCTCCTCCATACGTGCTTCAATGATGTGAGCCAGATTCTTAATGGAGATCTCTTTAGGCGGTCGGTTGCGAAGTCCCGGAATACTTACGATCTCGTTGGGATTGGCCTCTTCCGCTATGGCCTTGCCAAACTTTACTTTCAGCTGTTCTGCCTGATGCTGCATTACGGAGCATCCCTGCTTTATATCGCTGGTAATAATGTTGCCTCCAAATGGCACTACAGCAGTATGGCGGATTATATTGTCATGGAACAGCGCAATATCGGTGGTGCCGCCGCCGATATCCACCAGACATACACCGGCTTCTTTTTCTTCATCACTGAGTACCGCCAGACTGGAAGCCAGGGGCTCCAGAATAAGGTTCTCAATTTCCAGGCCGGCGCGGCGAACACATTTATTTACGTTGTTAATAGCGTTGGTTTGAGCAGTGATCACATGAAAGTCCGCTTCCAGTTTCACTCCCGACATCCCTACCGGATCCTTGATTCCTTCTTCATAATCTACCACATAATCCTGGGGCATTACGTGGATGATCTCACTTCCAGGAGGGATCACAATGCGATACATATCATTGGTGAGGCGATTTACATCCTCAATAGTGATCTCCTCGTCATTCGATTTTCGGGTAATGCTCCCATGGTGAACAGAGCTTTTAATATGTTGGCCCGCTATACCTACGTTGACTACTCGGATATTTATTCCGGCTTGTTCTTCAGCCTCACCGACAGCCTTGGAAATTGCATGCACCGTTTTATCGATATTGGTTACAATACCCCGGATTACTCCATCCGAAACAGCTTTGCCCATACCAAGCACCTCCAGCTTTCCGTATTCGTTTTTGCGACCTACGATGGCACAAATCTTTGTGGTTCCAATGTCTAAGCCAACAACGATTTTGTCTTTTTGCATTGTTTTGGTATTAAATTGTTAATAGTTATAAGTTTGGTTTTATGATAAATTAAATAGTTCATTCACAGATAATCTGGTCCCGGTATTGCACATTCACCCGGGTATATTTGTTCCACCCCTCTTTGGGCAAGATCTTTTTATAAAAAACTTCCAAGCGCTGGAATTTGCTGGACATATCGTCGGCATTTCCAAACTCGATATATTGCTTGCCTACTTGAGGGTATAATACGATTTTTCCCGTCTCATCTATATCCAATTGAGCAATCTGAGCCTTCCAAAAATCGTCCTCATCTATAAACTGTAACAGGGTCAGTATTTGGTGAGCCTCATTTGGAACTTGCCGCCCCTCTTCAATCAATTGGTCGGCATAGGAACCGGACACTAGGGGCACCCGAGCGCTGAACTTCTCCGATGTTGCCAGGATATTACCCTCTTTGCTGATATAGGCATCAGGCTTTTGAGGTCTCAGTAACCGCGCTATGGGTGTACTTTGGGTTACCTGCACCACCAATTTCCCTTTGAGATTTTTGAATACCTGTGCTTGCTCGATATATTGATGGCTGAGCAATCTCTGCTCCATTTCATGAAGCTCCCCTTCACTAATGTTCTGACCTATTATCTCTTGGGTGCCGGAGGCCAATTCTTGGATATCCTCTCTGGAGATAAACAAGTTGCCGTTTTGGTTGAGGATGCTGATATCCATATCCAAGCTCGATTTCGTATGGTGTTTTTTCTCCACAAAACCGATCAGTACCACCAAAACCAGGCAGGCCAGTACAATTTTTCCAGTATGGATAAGCGATTTATTTGTCTTTATCATGATCTTCTAAAGCTTCTTTAATGGGTTGTACTAATTGGTCAATGTCACCGGCTCCAATAGTAAGTACTACCTGATGCCGTTTTTTGCTCAGTTCCTCTACCACATTATCCGTAGTCACCAAGTGATAGGGTACTGTGAGCTCCTTGCCTATCAAATTGGAGGTCACTCCGGGTATAGGCTTTTCCCGTGCAGGGTATATATCCAGCAAATACACTTCACTGGCCAAACTCAAGCTGCTGCCAAATTCCACCGCAAAATCTTTGGTTCGACTGAACAAATGAGGCTGAAACACTGCGGTTATAGGCTGATCCGGGAACAGCTTTTTCACTGAATACAACAAGGCCTTTATTTCAACAGGGTGATGAGCGTAGTCATCGATAAAGATTAGGTTGGATTCGTTAATAATGAATTCAAAGCGTCTCTTGACCCCAGTGTATGAGGCTAGTGCTTTACGGATCTCCTTTTCGTCCAAACCCAATGACCAGCCTACAGCTATGGCCGACATGGCATTTTCAACGTTGTGGAATCCTGGCATGCCTAAGTTCAATTGATCCATGTTAATATCCGGTGATGTAAAGTCAAAAATGAATGTGTTATCCTTGATGGCTACTTGAGTAGCACTAAAAAAACCTGATTCTATCCCGTACGAATACCCGGTAACCCCTGATGGAATGTGATCCTTCAACTGCTGGTATACCCGATTATTTATGAATACCTTCCCGCCGGGTTTTATTCGTGATAAAAAGTCTCTAAAACTTTGGTGCATATGATCTACATCACCATAAATATCCAGGTGATCTGCATCCATAGCGGTAATCACCGCCACATCGGGATTTAGTGTTAGGAAAGAGCGATCGAACTCATCGGCCTCCACCACTACTACCTGGTCTTGTACGGCCTCTGGTTCTAGAATAATATTGCTCCCGTAGTTTTGGGTGATACCCCCGATAAAAGATGTACTGGCCCGGTTGGATTGCTTCAACATATGCCCTATCATGGAACAAGTGGTAGTTTTGCCGTGCGTACCTGCCACGGCCACTGTAAATAGGGTTCGGTGACCATACCCAGCATTTCCGATCGTTTCAGGAAGGGCACACCCAGCTGCTCCAAGGTAATTCGGATGCGGTTCTCCCTGGGTATGGCGGGAGTATAAACCACCAGTCTTCCCGGATGCTCTGCTATAAACTCTTCAGGGATGGTATCGCTGTCGTCCTGGTAACTGATGTTGATACCTTGCGCTTCCAATCCTTCGGTGATAGCAGTTCGAGCACGATCGTAACCGGCAATAGCCAAACCCTGCTGTTTACACCACTGTGCTAGTGCGCTCATCCCGATTCCTCCTATGCCTAAAAAATAGATCATATTTACCTCTTGCAATTTCAACTTGCCAGTTTCAATACTTCATTTGCGATATGCCTGGCCGCCTGTGGCCGGGCCATCTTACTTATATTCTTGCTCAGAATTTTCTGTTTTTCACGGTCCTGCACCAAGGATATAGCCTCAGTGACCAACTTGTGAGGCGCTTCGTGATCCTTGATCAGCAAAGCAGCCTGAGAGTCCACTAAAGCCTGAGCATTTTTAGTCTGATGGTCCTCCGCCACGTTAGGTGAAGGCACCAGGATCACCGGCTTTCCGGTGAGGCACAACTCAGCAATGGACAATGCTCCGGCTCTGGATATCACCACATCAGCTGCAGCGTAGGCCAAATCCATTTCTTTGATAAATTCCAATACCCGCAAATCGGACTGGTCGGTGTCCGCCAGTTTATTCTTGATCTCCTGGTAATAAAGTTTACCGGTCTGCCAGATCACTTGTACCTGCTGTTCGCGGAACTGCTGCAATTTTCCTAGGAGACTTTGATTAATAGTCCTGGCTCCCAGGCTACCGCCAAATACCAGTATTGTGGCTTTGTGCGCATCCAGGTTAAAGAAATCCAGAGCTTGTTGACGAAGGCTATGGACCTCCATTAACTGCGCGCGCACGGGATTGCCGGTGAGCACTAGTTTATCTTTGGGAAAAAAGCGCTCCATATTTTCATACGCCACGCAAATGGTTTTTACTTTGGGCGCCAGCCATTTGTTAGCTAGCCCCGCATAGCCATTTTGTTCCTGTATCAAAGTGGGGATTCGACGGCGGGTAGCGGCATATAGTATGGGACCGCTGGCATAGCCTCCGAATCCTACCACCACATGGGGCTTGAATCTTTTTAGGATCCCTCCGGCCTTCAGGATAGAAGCCAATAACTTGAAAGGAAACAATAAATTGCCCAAGGATAACCTGCGCTGCAATCCGGTTATGGAAAGCCCTTCGATCCTATACCCTGCTTCCGGTACTTTTTGCATTTCCATCTTGCCGCGTGCTCCCACAAAAAGGATTTCGATATCCTGGTTTATTTGCTTGAGGGTATTGGCAATGGCAATGGCCGGATAAATATGGCCGCCTGTGCCTCCACCGGAAATTATGATGCGATATGGTTGCGTAGATTCCAAGTTCTATTTCTAAGCTGCTTTCGACAGGCTGCCACTTACTTTTAGTTTGCGATCCTTTTGTTGGTTCTGTTCCTCTTTACTGACACTCAAAATGATGCCCAGGGCAATGCCATTGAATAACAGGGAGGTCCCCCCCATGCTTACCAAGGGCAAGGGCAAACCCGTTATAGGGCCCAGGCCCACCGCAACACCCATATTGACCAGTGCCTGCGCCACCAGCGCAAAAGCCAGTCCCGCCGAAAGTAAACCCCCGAAGGCCCGGTCGCTTTTGGCGACAGTGCGCATACCCCGGTACAATAGCGTCAAGTACAGCATGATCACCCCGATGGCTCCCAGAAACCCATACTCTTCAATGATAATAGCGTAGATGAAATCTGAATAGGGATGTGGCAGGAAGTTACGCCGGACACTTTTGCCTGGTCCTTTTCCGGTAATACCACCCGTCGCAATGGCTATGTAGGATTGTTTGGCTTGGAATGGTATCTCCTCGTTACTGAAAAAACGTTCTACTCTATTTACAACCGTTTCTCCTCGTTGGCCAAATTGTACAGCTAGGCTTCCTGCCAAGGCACCCACTATCAATAACATCAATAAATATTTTATAGGGACCCGTCCGATAAACATGATCAACAGACAGGTCAGGAATAACAGCAATCCCGATGAAAAGTCAGTCATAGCTATTAACCCGCATATCACACCGCACCACAAAAGCATAGGGATGAAAGATTCTTTGAAATCAGCAATGTTTTGTTGGCGTTTGGACAACATGCTGGCCAGATTGGCGATAAGAGCCAGTTTTGCAAGATCCGAAGGCTGGAACGGCTGATTAATTAGGGGTATGGTGATCCAACGGGAGGCTTCGTTGATGTTTACTCCGTATTTCCAGGTTATGATCAGCAACGGTACTGACAGCCAGAGAGCAAGCTGGCTTAACCTTGAGTAGTACCGGTAATCGATCCTATGGGCTACCCACATTGCGCTAAGGCTCAACAACACCAACCCTGAATGCTTGAATAGGTAATGTTCCGTATTCCCGTCCATCATTTTGTATGCCAGGGTACCGGTAGCACTATAAACCACCAAAATGCTTAAACAAGAAAGCAATACCACTACCGCCCAGATCACCGGATCGCCATGTATATGTTTTTGAGTCCACGCCTTAATCATCACACTAACACTTTTTTTGATCTAACTTTTTTTTTATTCTCCACCACCTCTTTGAATTTTTCGCCCCTTTCCTGGTAATTTTTGAACAGATCGAAACTTGCACAGGCGGGTGACAACAACACCACATCGCCGTAACCTGCTACCTGCCTGGCGGCCTCAATAGCAGATTCCATGGAGTCTACCTCTTTGATTTGAGGTATGATCTCTTCAAAAGCTTCGCGCAATGAGGTATTATCCACACCCATACAAATAAGTGTCTTGACTTTTGTGGACACCAGATCTTCAATCAGGGAGTAATCGTTCCCTTTATCTATGCCTCCGGCAATCCACACTATGGGTTTGTCAAAACTTTGCAGCGCATAAAACACAGCATCAACATTGGTAGCTTTGGAATCATTGATATAGACCGCTCCTTGCAGTTCACCCACATATTCTAGGCGATGCGCTATATTCTTGAAGCTGTTCAGACCCTGGATCAACTTGTCTAAGGGGACTTCACAAAGAAGGGCCGCCAGGCTGGCTGCCATGGCATTGACCATATTATGAGGCCCTTGCAACGGTATCTCGCTGAGGGCGATCTCGAATGGTCCGTTGGGTGGTATTTCCAGATTAAAGTGCAGGCTGTTTGCGTCTGCAAATGCACCGGGATCCTGGTGGCGCACCAGTGAAACCGCAAACTTAGCGGCCTCCAGCTGCTGACGACGCAACTCGGTAGAGATTACCTCATCATCGGCAAAGTATATAAAGCAATCTTCACCTGTCATATTTTGCTTTATGCGAAATTTCGATGCCACGTATTGCTGGAAATCGTCCTGATATCGATTCAAATGATCCTTGGTAATATTCAGCAGCACAGCTATGTCGGCTTTGAATTGAAACATTCCATCCAGCTGAAAACTGCTGACCTCCACCACATAGTAATCGTAATCATCATCTATTACCAGGCCAGCCAGGCTATGCCCAACGTTACCGGCCAGCCCTACTTTAAGCCCCGCTTCCTGTAGCAAATGATGGGTCAATAAAGTAGTGGTAGTTTTACCATTGGTGCCGGTGATGGCAACCAATTTGGCTTTGGTATACCTGCTGGCAAATTCCAACTCGGAAATTACCGGAATACCCCGGTCAACAAAGCCTTGCACAATAGGAACCTGATCCGGTATACCCGGACTTTTTACCACTTCAATAGCCTTCTCCCACAGATCTGGAGAATGGCCTCCCTCCTCAAAAGGTATCCTGGCTTTTTGCAAAGATCTTCGATAATGATCGGCAATGATTCCGGAATCCGATACAAACACTTCTAACCCCTTAGCCCGGGCCAACAATGCTGCCCCTGTACCGCTTTCTCCTGCTCCTAATACGATGATGCTTTGGGACATTTATCTGAGTTTTAAGGTTGCCAATGAAAATACCGCCAGCAGAATACCGATCAGCCAAAAACGGGTAGCGATCTTTGATTCGTGATAGCCTTCTTTCTGATAGTGATGGTGCAAGGGCGCCATCTTGAATATGCGCTGTCCTTCTCCGTATTTTTTGCGGGTATATTTGAAATAGAATACCTGCATCATCACCGAAATATTCTCGATCAGGAAAATCCCGCACAAAACCGGGATTAACAGTTCTTTTCTAAGAGCCAGTGCCAACACTGCTATAATACCCCCCATAGTCAGGCTGCCGGTGTCTCCCATGAATACCTGGGCTGGAAAACTGTTGTACCACAGAAACCCGATGGCCGCGCCTACAAAGGCGGTACAAAAGATCACCAACTCCCCTGAATTGGGTATGTACATGATATTGAGATATTCCGACCAGATTACATTACCGGATAAGTAGGCGAATATCCCCAGAGCCAGGGCCACAATGGCCGAAGCTCCTGCAGCCAGGCCATCAATGCCATCGGTGATATTCACGCCATTTGAAACGCCCATGACCGCCACCACAACTATAAATACATATATGATCCAGGTCAGGTCCTTGTCGAGCCATGAGACCAGGATCTTGTAATCGAATTCATTATTCTTTACAAAAGGGATGGTGGTTTTGGTAGATTTAGTGTCGCTGTAACTAATGGGCAGTTCACTAACGCCCTGTTCAAAAGTAACCGGCGTGTTGAATTCTCTCACCACCACATCCGGATGGAAATACAGCATCATACCCACGATCAATCCAAGGCCGATCTGTCCGGCTATTTTAAATTTACCTTTCAGGCCTCCCTTGTTCTTCTTGAACACTTTGATATAATCGTCGATAAACCCTACCAGGCCCATCCACACTAAGGCTACTAGTAACAGGATGATGTATACATTGTCCAGTTTGGCAAATAACAAGGTAGGCAGCAGAATTGCAGCAATAATGATGATTCCTCCCATGGTAGGAGTGCCGGATTTTTCCATTTGACCCTGAAGGCCTAGGTCTCTTACTGTTTCACCTACCTGTTTCCGGCGTAGATAGTCAATCAATCTACGGCCCCAAGCAATGGTAATAAGGAGGGACGTAATAGTAGCCATACCAGCCCGGAAGCTGATGTATTGAAATACTCCAGCTCCTATCAAATCATACTGCCGATCTAAAAAATCAAATAAGTAATACAACATACCCTATGTCATAAAAAAATAGCACACCAGCTACTACTGGTCCTCTCCTTTTACCAAATCCAACATTTCACTTAATATCACTCTGTCGTCAAAATCGTGACGCACTCCTTTTACTTCCTGATAGGTTTCATGGCCTTTGCCGGCTACCAGGATAATATCATTTTCAGCGCTTAAACTGCAGGCTGTCTTTATAGCCTCTTTGCGATCCACAATGGACAGTACCTTACTTAGGTATGAGGCGTTAATTCCTTTTTGCATGTCCTCCAAAATAGACTCCGGTGCTTCATCACGAGGATTGTCGGAGGTGAGAATAACCCTGTCGCTATATTTACAGGCAATGTTGGCCATTAGGGGTCGTTTTTCACGGTCTCTGTTTCCACCGCAGCCTACCACAGTGATCACCTGCTCCTGTCCCGTGCGAAAGCCTTTGATTGCACTCAGTACCTTATCTAAGGCATCGGGGGTATGGGCGTAATCGACGATAGCGGTAATTTCCGACTTGGTAGGTACCCGGTCGAAACGTCCTGGAGCAGGGCCAATATTGGACAGTTGGGTCAGTAACTCTTCACTTTCCATTCCCAACAGACAACCTACTGCGAAAGCGGCAAGCAGATTATAGGCATTGAATTCCCCGATCAATTTGAACCATACCACCTTTTGATCTATTTCCAGTTCCAAACCCTTAATAGAATTCGTGAGGATCTTACCTTTGAAATCAGCCATTCGCCGGATGCCGTAGGTCACCTTTTGTGCTTTGGTATTCTGCAACATGATAAACCCTCGCTTGTCATCTACATTGGTAAGGGCAAATGCTTGAGCGGGCAAGTCATCGAATAGCTTTTTCTTGGCCGATAGATAATGATCGAATGAACCGTGATAATCCAGATGATCGTGAGAGAGATTAGTAAATACCGCTCCTTTAAATTTTAGCCCCGCTATACGGTGTTGATCCATGGCATGACTGCTGGCTTCCATGAAGCAATAGCTGCACCCTTGGGCAACCATTTTCAATAGTATTTTATTAAGTCCGATGACGTCCGGAGTGGTATGAGTTGCGGAAAACTCATATTCATTTATGCGGTTGTTGACAGTAGATATCAAACCTACATTGTATCCCAATGACCGAAAGAGATCAAACAGCAAGGTCGCTGTAGTGGTCTTGCCGTTGGTGCCGGTCACGGCAATCAGATCCATCTTCTTAGAGGGGTGTCCGAAGTAATTGGCGGCAATCAGCCCTATGGCCTGCGCACTGTTATCAACAGTAATATAAGTGACCCCATCCCTTAGGTTTTGAGGAAGCTCTTCACAGACGATAGAAGTAGCACCCGAATCCAAGGCACTCTCTACATAATCGTGGCCGTCCACTTGTGTTCCTTTAACGGCCACAAACAAATTGCCCTTCTGTACTTCTCGGGAATCCGAGGCAATACCGGTAACGGCTTGGCTGGTATCTCCGGACACCGCCGAAATTGAAGCTTTATATAATATGTCTTTTAGTACCGCCACTATCCTAATACTAGATTTATTTTTGCTCCAGGTGTTATGTTTGACCCATACTGCATGGATTGTTTTATGATCCTGCCTTTCCCGGAATAATTGACCTGAATGCCGTGATTTTCCAATATGGGCAAGGCATCCCTAAGCGTCATACCCAACACGTTGGGTACCTTCAAACTTGAAACATCGTTTTCCACCCACTTCACCGAATTATAGTTTCGTTTCGACAGCACCCATTCCGCATCCGTACTGGTGTGATTGGACACTCCCAGTTCATTGCAGATCAGCTGCAGATCTGTCAGATTTCCGGATTTTATAACCGGAAATACCCCAATTTCTCGGTTTATGCTCTCAGTGAATAATTTATGCATATCCGCATCCCTGCTATAAATGTTATCGGCAATCTCCTTAAATACCGGGGCTGCCACATCGCTTCCGTACTGGTTGTATCCTTTGGGTTTATCGATAATCACGATACAACTGTACTTAGGCTGATCAGCAGGAAAATAACCTGCAAAAGAGGTGTAGTAAGCTTTTTCGTATCCCCCACCTGCTTTGACCTTCTGCGCAGTACCGGTCTTGCCGGCAATACCATAGTCAGCATTCTTAATGTTGGATGCCGTACCCGTCTGCACAACTTTCTCCAACAGCTTTTGCACCTGCTGTAATGTTTGAGGGCTGCAAATAGATTCCTTGATTACCTGAGGCCGGAACTCATCCTGAACCGTACCTGCTTTACTGATTCTCTTCACGATCAAGGGTCGAACCATGGTACCGTTGTTGGCTACAGCGTTGTAGAAGGCCAGGGTGTGCAACGGGGTTAGCTTTAATTCATAACCAATGGACATCCAGGGTAAAGTGACTCCGCTCCAGGTGGGATCGCCGGGAGACTTGATATAGGGAGTGCCGGCCCCTTTCATTTGAAAATCCAGGGGTTCGGTAAGACCCATTTGCTGCAGATATTGGGTAAACTTTTTCGGTTTCAATCCAAAATGCTGATTCACCAACCGGCTGATCCCAATATTTGAAGACTTGGAAAACGCCTCGGCCACGGTAATAGTGCCATATCCACCGCGCTTGTGGTCTCGCATTTTTTTATCGTAATATTCAAAGGTACCGGTGCCGGTTGCAATGGTGTCCATTAGCGCGATCTGGGAGTCTTCCAGTAAGGCGATCATGGAAGCCAATTTGAAAGTGCTGCCCGGTTCGGTCAAACCCTGTTGACCTACCGCGTAATTGTACAGCTCCCAGTAGTTCCCCTGCTTGTTCTTACTAAGGTTCGAAATGGCTTTTATATGCCCCGTCTCCACCTCCATAACTACAACACATCCGTAGTTGGCATCGTGTTGCTTCAGTGCCCGCAGCAGGGCACTCTCTGCTACATCCTGCAGGTTAATGTCGATAGTGGTTTCAATGTCCATCCCCTCTACTGCTTTTACCTCGCTGCCGTCGTACAGGGGCTTCCATCCACCCCCGGCCATTTTTTGAAACAAAGCCTTTCCATCAGTGCCCGCCAGCACATGGTTAAAGCTATATTCCAGACCGGCACCGTTACTATTTTCATTAATAAAGCCAATAGTACGGGTTCCTAAATGCGAAAACGGTTTGAACCTGAGATCCACTTTTTCAAATATGGCACCGCCTTTAAGTCGACCCTTGCGGAATATGGGCCAACCTTGCATATCTTTCTTGTCGTGATAGTTGACCCGTTTGTTATTAATCACTACATAGCGACGCTTGGAGTCGCGGGCCTTCAGCAATTTTCTTTTGTAATATTGGCTGGAGCGGTCGCCGAAATAATCGGCCAATAAATGAGATAGCGAATCCAATCCCTCTTCAAACACATTGCCTTCCACTACAGAGGGATCAAAAGCGACCCGGTAAAAGGGCAGTGATGTAGCCATAAGACTGCCATTATCGGAGTAGATACTGCCCCTGGTAGCCTTTACCTGTCGGTATTGCAGGTCTATTTCTTCTGCCATGGCCGACCATTTTTCACCATCTGCGATCTGGATGTGGCCGATACGCAACAGTATAGCAACAGCAAATAGTGAAGCGGCTAAAAAAGCCACCCGTACCCGCAGTAATATGGATCTTTTAACGTTCACTCTTGCACTTCAATTTTTATGGGAGGCTCGGAACTTTCCTGCAACCCCAGATCTTTAACTTTTTGGGATACTTCAGACTGTTTGCTATCGAACATGTAGTCCGCTTTCAGAGTATGGTAATCCGCGTGCAGATCCTCCACCTCTTTTTGTACCCTGTCGATCCTGCGAATAGTGTTCTCCCCATAATGCCCATTCCCTATGTACAGAACACCCAGAAAAACCAGGAACAATCCATGAGGTAAATATTCCGAGGAGACCCTTTGTATTGAAAAATCGTCGATTTTCAACCATCGTTCCAGAAAACTGAAGAACGAAACGCCCGAAGACTTTTTTTTACGCTTGACCTTATAGGTGTTCAGTTTCTTTGCCATGACAATCTTTCCGCTATTCTCAGTTTTGCACTACGTGCCCTGGGGTTTGATTCAATCTCTTCCGCCGAGGGCACAATGGGCTTTCGATTTACCGGGGTAAAGGGACGCTGAAGGTTTCCGTAAAAATCCTTTTGCTCTATGCCCAGGAAATTGCCCTTATTAATAAAGTTCTTTACCAGCCTGTCCTCCAATGAATGATAGCTGATTACTACCAGGCGTCCGCCCACTTTTATCAGCTGCTCGCATTGCATCAACAATTCTTCTAAGGCGCTCAATTCATCATTCACTTCAATCCTTAAAGACTGAAATACCTGCGCCATATATTTATTTTCCCTATGCTTGGGGGCCAGGGGCTTAAGTACCTGTTTCAATTGTGATACTGTATTTAAGGGACGGGCTGCCACCAAAGCCGCAGCCAAGGTCTTGGCGTTTCTTACCTCGCCGTACTTGCTTAGAATCCCTTGTAAAGCTGTTTCATCGTAGGTATTGATGATTTCCCTGGCAGTAAGAGCTGTGCGTTGATCCATCCTCATATCAAGATCCGCGTCGTATCGAATGGAGAAACCCCGCTCCGGAATATCGATTTGATGGGACGAAACACCCAGATCAGCTAAAATGCCGTCTACATTATTAACCCCGTTAAGCCTTAAATATTTTTTCATATACCTAAAATTGACAGGTATAAATGAGAATATATTTTCATTTATAAATTCCGCGTTTCGGCGGGCATCCTGATCCTGATCAAAACCAAAGAGTTTTCCACCGGACAATTGGTCCAGTATGCCACGGGAATGACCCCCACCCCCAAACGTAGCATCCACAAAAATCCCGTCAGGATCAATTTGTAGTCCTTCCATACATTGATGAAGCAGTACTGGCTCATGATAAGACATATTTTATTTCTGCTGGAAAATGCGGATCACTAGAGCATGCACTCCCTGCTACCAAAGTGGCTGCCGTCGCTGATGTCACTCCAACGGAGATACTAACAACTAGCGATGGGCAACATTGGCGCTTCATGATCTATTCATCCAAATACTTTTGGGCCAACTGTGAAAACTCACTTTGGTCCTTGATCAAATACTCTTCGTAAAGCTGGGGATTCCAAATCTCCACGCGATTGCCCATGCCAACTACTATCACCTCCTTTTCGAGTTGAGAGTACCTGATCATGGGCTTTGGGATTAAAAATCGTCCCATGGAATCCAGTTCCACGGGAGCGTTCCCTCTGAAAAAATTTCGCTGGAGCATTCTAAATTCTTCATTGAACTCGTTTAAGCCGGCAATCTTATTGTAGATCTTTTTGTATTCCAGCATGGGATACAACACCAAACAGGGCTCAAATCCCCGCCGCAGCATCAGCTCTTTGGTACCGTTTTCCGGCAGCTGCGCTTTTATTTTAGCCGGAAGAACCAAACGGCCCTTGGCGTCTAATTTACAATCGTACTCACTGGAGAAGAATGCCATACTTATCCAAACAATCCTTAGCTCAAAACAAATGTAGAAAAATAATTGACATATTCCACCACGGAATACCACTTTTTACCACATTTTGCTTTCAACGTAAGATTTTAAAGAATATTCTAATATTTATCACCCCAAATCCATCAAATTACTTGTTCTGGGCTCGCTCGATAATCATGTTTAATACAACATAATAGTAGTTTTTGTCTAGAATTTGTGAAAAAATGGCCATTTTGCATTTTAGGTGTCAGAAAGTGGGAATTATTTTTAGTAGTAGGGGTTAAAATACTTAGTATCTTTGATCATGGGTCATTTTTTAAGGTCAGCGGTCCTCCGATGGGCTTGGCTATTGTGCAGTTTGTCGGTGGTTTTTTTTGTTGGATGCGGATTCGGTGCAGATTCGTCGAAAAGGCTTAAAACCGGTATGTGGAGGGGTACCTTAACCATTCAGGATCAGTTGCTACCCTTCAACTTCGAGATCCATCAGCCTCAGTCAAAGCACTATCAGGTGGAGATTATCAACGGCGAAGAGCGTATCCCCGTGGAAGACGTAAGGGTACTGGGTGATTCCCTGGTGATCACCATGAATATCTTTGATTCCTTTATCAAGGCCAAGATCCGCAAAAATAAACTGACAGGTACCTGGTATAAAAAATACGCTCCCGGCTACGTTATACCCTTCCAGGCAACATTCGGTGAGAGCAGCAGATTTAATCCTGCCGCACCAAGTACCGGTGATTTTTCCGGAAAATGGAGGGTAAAATTTTCCAAGGACACCCTGGACGCAGTTGGGCTATTCGAACAAAAGGACTCACAAATACTAGGGACTTTTCTTACCAGCAAAGGAGATTACCGCTATTTGCAAGGAGTTGTATCCGGAGATAGCCTGTTTCTCAGTACCTTCGATGGGGCTCATGCCTTTTTATTCCAAGCTCAATTAAATGCCGATAACCAGATAGAAGGGGTATTTCATTCTGGTCCTACCTGGAATGAAACCTGGACAGCCCAACGGGATAGCACTGCTGAATTAGCTCATAGCGATAGTCTCACCTATCTGAATCCAGGATATGACAAACTGAGCTTTGCCTTCCCAGACCTTAATGGAAAAACGGTTACCCTGGAAGATGCGAAATATAAAAACAAAGTGGTTATCGTTCAGATATTCGGCACCTGGTGCCCAAACTGTATCGATGAAACCAGGTTCCTTACTTCCTGGTACGATCACAACCGCAACTTAGGCATAGAAATCATAGGGTTGGCCTATGAGCGTATCGATGATTTCAGCTACGCTAAGAAAAGACTGAATAAGATGATCGATAAGCTGGATATAAAATACGATTTTTTGATTGCCGGAACCTCCGATAAAGCCCAAGCCTCCCAGACCTTACCCATGCTGAATCATATTATGTCCTTTCCCACTACCATATTCATTGATCATAAAGGAGTGATCAGAAGGATCCATACGGGGTTCAGTGGACCAGGTACCGGTGTATACTACCAGCAGTTCGTTGACGACTTTGAGCTGTTTACCAACAAGTTAATTACAGAGCGATTGTCGGATACCACTTTAATAGCTACTCCCTAATTCACTTATTACGGTTAATGGTGTAGGCTACCATTTGGGTGAGAGAGTCTTTGTAGGGGGAATCTGCAAATTGTGCTAAGGTATCCAAAGCCTCCTTAACAAATTGTTCCATGATATGATGGGCGTATTCAATCCCTCCGGAATTCTTAACAAATTCAATGACTTCCCTTATTTTTTTGGTTTTATGGGTGTGGTTTTTAATAATGTACTTCACATTCTTGCGATCGCCCCAGGTAGCTTGTTTCAAGGAATATATCAGAGGCAGTGTCATTTTCTTTTCTTTGATATCAATTCCCAGAGGTTTTCCAATTTCCACACTTCCGTAGTCAAAGAGGTCGTCTTTGATTTGAAATGCCATGCCTATTTTTTCGCCAAATTGTCTCATAGCTTCCACCTGCTGATCACCGGCTCCCGCAGAAGTAGCTCCGACAGCACAGCAGGAAGCGATCAAACTGGCGGTTTTTTGACGGATAATATCAAAATATACTTCTTCTGTAATATCCAGATTCTTGGATTTCTCCATTTGTAAAAGCTCTCCTTCGCTCATTTCCCTCACCGCATCCGAAACCAGCCTTAACAAATTAAAGTCCCCGTGATCCACGGACAACAACAATCCTCGTGAGAGCAGGTAGTCCCCTACCAACACGGCTATTTTGTTTTTCCACAAAGCATTGACTGAAAAGAAGCCTCTCCGGTAATCGGCATCATCCACGACGTCGTCGTGGACTAGGGTAGCTGTATGCAATAATTCTATCAAAGAAGCACCCCGGTAGGTGCTTTCGGAAATGCCTCCGCAAATACCGGCTGAAAGGAACACAAACATGGGACGCATCTGCTTACCTTTTCGTCGCACGATATAACCCATAATCTTATCCAACAGCA